>DASSAY010000330.1:0-5238 GCA_035699185.1 Balneolaceae bacterium
CCATATTCATCTCTCGTTTTCATCGCGCGGTCGTAGAAGGTATCATCTACCACATCAAAGGCAAATTTGCTAATTTCGGGAATATTACTGCGGAAAGGCAATACTTCGGCTCCCGCACGCAGAATTTCATCAGTTGAAATATCATCACCCATTTTTAAAAGTACCGGTACTTCAAAATCATGCAGCTCGTCGAAATCAGGCATGGTTGAAATATTCGGACCCTTTTTCAGCTCGCCCCGCTCTGATTTGGCTTTAGGCGGCATCAGCATTTCTTTATTAAGAATGATATTCTCAAGCTCCCGGTATTTCGGGTATTTCATATCAAAAAGGGATTCGAGATCGCGGGGGTCGGTGATCTTTCCGGTCAGGGCTGAAGCGGCTGCCGTTTCGGGGCTTACCAGAAATACCGAATCCTCGGGCGTACCGGAACGGTCCGGGAAATTACGCGGCACCGTCCGCAGGCTGTTTTGTCCCGATGCCGGGGCTTGTCCCATGCCGATGCAGCCATTACAGCCGGCTTGATGAATTCGCGCACCCGATTTAACCAGGTTAAACAGCACATCATTCTTCACCATATTTTCGATAATCTGTCGCGAAGTGGGGTTGATGTCAAAAGAGACATCACCATGCACATTTTTACCTTTTACAATCTCAGAGGCAACCCAGAAATCACGATAACCGGGATTTGCCGAGGAGCCGACATAAGCCTGATAAATATCCCTGCCTTCTACCTCGCGAACCGGAACCACATTGCCCGGGCTGCTGGGCAGCGCGATGAGCGGCACAACATCATCCAGAACCAACTCTTCATACTGATCGTATTCGGCACCTTCGTCGGGGATAAGCTCGGTGAATTCATCTTCCCTGCCCTGCTCCTTCATAAAGCGGAATACCTCATCGTCGGCGGGAAAAACGGTGGTAGTAGCTCCCATTTCGGTTCCCATATTTGCCAGTACATGACGATCCATAGTTGAAAGGTTTTTGAGTCCTTCGCCGAAATATTCAATAACATACCCAAGGGCACCTTTCACATCATACCGCCGCAGCATTTCGAGCACTGCATCTTTGGCACTCACCCAGTCGGAAAGTTTTCCTTTCAGTTCAACTCCCAAAACTTTTGGCATTTTCAGGTACATGGGTTCCCCCGCGATGGCGAAAGCAACATCCAAACCGCCTGCGCCGATAGCGAGCATGCCTATACAACCGGATGCGGGAGTGTGACTGTCGGAACCGGCCAGCGTTTTGCCCGGCTTGGCGAAACGTTCGGTGTGAACAGGATGACTAACCCCATTTCCCGGGCGGCTATACCACAAACCGAACCGTTCGGCGGCCGATTTTAGAAAAATATGGTCATCAGGATTTTTATAATCAGTTTGCAGCATACCGTGATCTACATACTGGCAAGAAAGCTCGGTTTGGGCCTCCTCAAGCTTCATCGCTTCGAGCTCCAGCATCACCATGGTTCCGGTGGCATCCTGGGTCAGTGTCTGATCAATTTTAAGGCCTATTTCTTTTCCCGGCTCCATCGTTCCGTCCACGAGATGGCTTTGAATCAATTTTTGGGTAACATTTAATGCTTTACTCATAAGTAACAATATTGATTAAAATTTTTTGTATCCCGCTTATATAAAGCTTATTCAATTTGTAATCGTTTCAATCATTCAAGAGAAGGCCTGCCAGGTTTTCAAGAAACCTGGCAGGCCTTATTTGTTGGCTTTATGCACAAAAAAGCAGGACTCACAACAAATTCATGCTTTATCACGCCTATATGCACTTAGTTTTATCATTTATTTTTATTAATTAGAAGAAAGGCCTTTTTATAAACGGAATTTACCATCTTAAGCATGAACACTAAAGATGTAGTGGCAACACTCGCCGAAAACCGGGATATGAGCAAAGCCGAAAGCCGGCGGTTGCTGGACATTACCGTACAAACATTCTGCGATAATTTGGCTAAGGGTAAAAGTTTTACTATTCCGGGCTTAGGTACTTTTTCCACCAGTACCCGGGGAGAACGTAAATCGTATAATCCTCATTATGAACAATACATGCAGCTGCCTCCCAAAAGAACAGTTGATTTTAAACCAAGCAAAGGAATAAAAGAAGAGCTAAAAAATTTGGAGTTGGGCCATGAGTGAAAAATTAACATTTCAGGAACTTATTGAGTCGATCGCCGAAGAAACAGATCATTCGAAGCAGTTCACTCGCGATTTTATCAAAGATTTTGTTGAGGTAATCAACAATGAATTGAAGCATGGTGATGACATTAATGTTGCGGGTTTTGGGAAGTTTAAGCTGCAACAGGTTGATGAACGGGAGGGTTATAATCCCCAGACAGAAGAAAAAATGACAATTCCCGCTCATCACAAGATGATATTTAAGCCTTACAAAGATCTGCGTGAAGTGGTCAATGTGCCTTACGCTCATTTAGAACCGACCTTGATTGATGACGAAAAAAACGATCCTGAACCGGTAGTTGAGTCAAATCAACAAAGTACGGTCAAGAATGATGAAAAAGAGCCTGATGAAAAACAACATTCGGTTATTGATGAATTTGAATCTTTGCTTGCTGATGACTCGGATGAAGAAAAATCAGCCGAAGAAGCTCCCGAAGCCCTTTCTTTTACGTCCGGTGATTTTATGCCTGATGACGAAAAGGACGAAGATAATATTGCTAAAAGTGCTTTTAGTGAAGAAGATATCGTTGAATACCATGATGAACCGGCTACGGATGAAGATGAAACGGATGAACATTTAGCTGAATTTATGGGCTCAGAAGAAGATGAATCGAACAACAAAGAAGGCCTGATAGATAACGTAAATTATTCACAGGCATCTCCCCTGGGTGCTGCATTTGATGATGAAAATAAAGCTGATAACAAAAAGACTGCGATTTCACCGGTAGAGGCCGGGCATCAATCGAGCAAAAAGTCATCAACAACGGCCGTTCTGGCGGCAGTAATATTGCTTTTAATAATTGCTGCAGGGGCATGGTATTTCAGCACTCTTTCCAAAGGAGGCCGCCAACAAATTACATCAAGACAACTTATTTCTGCGACAACCGTTTCATCAAAAAATGCAAATAGCCGGGCACAACAAGTAACTGCTAATCAACCTGCATCAAGTAAAAGAGTGGCGAAAAGTGGCACCAACGCCTCGCCGCAGCAACTTGTGATTGCCAAAGGAGCCACCTTATGGAGCATCGCGGAAGCCAGGCTTGGCAACCCACGGCTCTGGCCCTGGATTTATGATACCAACGAATCAATAGAGAACCCCGATTTAATTTTTGCGGGAGCAACTTTATCCGTGCCACGGCCTTCTGGCATCCCAACGGGACTTTCGGAAACCGATTCGATAGCCGTTGCCAAAGGTTATGTAGCAACTTATCGCTGGTACAAGAGCCACCGATCGCCAAAAGCTAAAAACTACCTTTGGGCGGCCAGAAAATATCATGAGAAAATAGTATCTCTGGCTAATATTCAAATCGACAAGGCTGATTTGAGCTTTACAAACAAAGCCCGTTAATCAGCCCGTTTTCGCCCTTACTTTTCTAATAATTTTCAACGTTTCTGTAACTAATACATCTTAAAAATAGGAGAATTTATGATCCGGCATATAGTCATGTGGAAGTTAAAAAACGATGCTCAAGGCGCTTCAAAGGAAAAAAATGCGCAAAAAATGAAGCTTATTCTGGAGGGACTTAAAATAAAAATTGACGAAATTAAAAATGTAGAAGTTGGCATAAACATTTCGAACGAAGACGAAGAAACCGGCTCAAAGTTTGATGTTGTCCTCATCTCAGATTTTGAAACAGAACTTGATTATACCATGTACACTCGTAATGCCCATCATCAAAAAGCTCTTAAATTTATCAATTCCGTAGTTGAAGAACGCCACTTCGTAGATTATAAGATGGATGTGTGAGGTGGGAAGTGATTAGGTAATTAGGTGATTAGGTGATTAGGTCATTGGGTGATTTGAGTGGTTGAATGACCAATGCCTCCTGCCACTGTCTCCTGCTACTGGGCTACTGCCTCCTGTCCCCTGCCACCTGAACCAGCTCCCGGAAAAGCCGCCGTTGGAGCGGTATTTGCGGCATATATTCGGGATGCCACTGCACGCCTATTAAAAATCCATAGTTTGAATGTTCCACAGCCTGCACAATGCCATTTTTTTCGCGCGCCGCGATTGTAAGTCCTTCACCCAGTACATCCACCGCCTGATTGTGCAAAGCATTCACACTGGTTTCAGACACATTAAAAATGTCAAAGAGTTTAGTGTCCGGTTCAATTTCTACATCTTTTTCCGGCCAAACACTATGTACTTTCGGCACTTCGGTATAAAAACTTCCTATATCGCTGTATAATGTGCCTCCAAAATAAACATTGATAAGCTGAGCGCCCCGGCAAATGCCCAGCACCGGCCAGCCATTTTGTACGGCTTTTGCTAAAAACCCGAACTCAAGCTCGTCTCTTTCGTCATCAACCCCATGCGATTTGGTCGAAAACAGCTTGCGCGTAAAGAAGATGAAAGGAAAAAATATGGCAGTAACAATTTTGCGTCCCCATGATTTTGATTCTGCTGTTTCTTTTGATGATGTGAACAGTTCTTTCATAGCCGATGCTCCATAGCGCTGGGGATTGATATCTGCCCCGCCCCCGATAATCAAGCCCTGAATATCATCAGCCTGGCCTGTTTTGGGTTGAATGCGAACCGCCTTGGCTCCCTGTAGCCTCAATGCCCATTTTGTGAACCACCAGGCGGCAAAACCTCCTTTATCCGGTCCTGTTACACCGATTTTTGGTCTTTTCTTACTCATTGAGATCCAATAAAATCGTTAGGGTTGCTGCCCATTCTTTATGAAATGAAATAAGGGTTTCCCTTTGCCTCAAAAGATACAGTTGGCATAGCTTTTCCAGCATTTCATCATCGGTCGCCAGTTCTTCTACCACCAGCCAATAATTCCATTCATCCTCAAAATGCCAGCCGGGGTCATCAATCTTACTGTTTGGCAGACGATAATGAAAAGCAGGACGCATATTATTTTTCTCGCCCTTCATCGCCGGCTGAATCAACTGCTCGTTAAGCATACCCAAAATAGGCATCATATCCAGCGGACGATTACGAGTGGGATTGAATGCCACATAATCTTTGATAAACTGCTCTTCATCCGGCTGATAGGAACGTTCCAGCACTTTTCTAACATACTTTTCCGCAAAAGGAAATACAAAAGGAGTG
>DASSAY010000331.1:0-2421 GCA_035699185.1 Balneolaceae bacterium
CCGGCTGAAAAAAGAAGGTGGAATTCGCGCCCATTTCGTGGTGATCGGTCAAAATATTGGGTTTCCATTTGTGAAAGGTTTCAATCCGTCCCTTGCTTATAGGATGCTGAACCGGCATCCAGTCGCGATTCAAATCAAACCAGTAATGATTAGTTCTGCCGCTCGGCCAGCGCTGGTTCAGCTCCATGCTGTTAGGGTCGGTAACCAGATGCTCACTGCGGTGTGAATTGACCCAGCTCACAAAGCGGCTCATGCCATCGGGATTCAAACTCGGGTCCAGCAAAATAATGCTGTTTTGCAGTTTGTCTTCGATATCGGCTCCCTGCGCAGCGGCCAGATGATAAGCTACCAGCAATGAAGCGTTGGTGCCGCTCTGCTCATCCCCGTGAATACTGTAGCCCATATACAACACGATGGGCATCTCTTCGGTATTTAAATTGGCAGATTGGTCGGGATTCGTGAGCGCCAGGTGTTTCTTCCGGATCTGCTCAATATTGCTTTGATTTTCGGGTGAGGTGATCGTCAGATAAACTAAATCGCGCCCTTCGTAGGTTTCGCCAAATTTATGGATGGTTACGCGATCGGAAGCCTTTGCCAACGCCCGCATATATTTTAAAAGCTGATCGTGGCGCACATGCCATTCGCCCGGCACCATACCCAGTACTTCTTTGGGAGTGGGAATATCGGCATTATAAGTAACATTATCGGGCAGGTAATAATCCATCGTAGCTTCCGCATCGGAAGGACTTTGAGCCCGGGTGATGCCGGTGATCATTAGCAAACCAAGGGTAAAAGCAACAATTCGAAACTTCATAAAAGATGATTTTAGTGAACATTTATTTGAATAGGCGAACATTCTACCCATTTAGCCGCACTTTAGGTTAGTGTAAAGCTTTTAAATGAAAAATGTTTTTAAAATACCGTGGGTTTGTCTTGGACGTGACTGAAAGGTGAAGCGGGATTGCATAGGCGATACAAAGACCTATCCTACATCTTCGCTTTTTCTTTTTCCAGCCGCTCCATTCGTCGCTTTAGTTTTTTCGAAG
This sequence comes from Balneolaceae bacterium, assembly GCA_035699185.1. GTDB lineage: Bacteria > Bacteroidota > Rhodothermia > Balneolales > Balneolaceae > Fodinibius. Next base: position 1,047 of record DASSAY010000331.1, read on the forward strand.
CTTTCACATAACCGCCACCACTGCCATCCACGAAATGTACGTGCTCGCGGTGATATTGAAAGACCATGCAGGTGATCATAGCTGAATTCGAGATGTGCAATCCATAGGCAAGTGTAGATTCCTGAAATTTTTGTTCTAAAAAAGCTTCCAGTTGTCGCCGCTGAGCAGAGCTTCCGCTGAGTACGATGCGCAGCATATCATCAAACTTTCGGTGATCGGAATTTGAGGATAAATCGGATTTGTATAACGACCAATCTGTGGCGGATGTCTTGATGTTCAACCGCATTAAAAGCTTGCCTAAAATGATTTGGTACTCCGCCTTCATCAAATACAGCAGCCGCTGAAACCGGTTCCGTCCAAAGGTGCGAAATTTTACTTCACCCCAGAGTTTGAAAACGGAGGTGCTCATAGATAATTCGGAAACCCTGATGGGATTGGTTACCTCATCAAACCCGAAAATATCGCGCAACTTTTGCAGCACTTCTTTATAGGTTTGATCCGATTTTTCCCCGGATGCATTGCTTTTTACCAGCAGCGTGATCACTTCATTTTGCTGTTGCTTTACCTCCTGCCAGCGGCACTCTAATCCTGTAAAATTTGCCGATACTGTTTCTTTTGATGGCGAAATGCTAAACTCATCCGCTTCGGAATTTTTCAGTATCTCTTCCGCAAACTGAATGCCTCCGTCCGAAAAAACAGCTTGCGAATATACATCAGAAACACGGTAGCGAGCTACTTTCACATCATACCCGTTTTTTCGAATAAAAGAGACGGGTAAAATGGCAGCTCGTAAATCTAATTGGTATTCGATTTTACCGATTTGTCGGCTGTCTGCTAAAACCTGACGGGCGACATCCAGAAGGTCGGGCGGAATGCAGAAAACGGCGCCATCACCTGCAAAACTAAAGGGAATTTCATTCCGGTGAGCTACATTTAGTATACCTACAATGGGCGAAGCGCCTAAAATATTAACGGTTTTGTAACAACCCTTGTTGATGGCTGCCGTGGAATTCACTATATCAGTCAAAGCTATATGCCAGTCACCCGGCAGAGGGCGATAATTATTTGCCGTGGATGCATCGAAAAAACTGTTTAAAACGGGCAGATTTTTATAAAAATTTCTGCTGCTCAATGTATTCTTCACTTTTATTGCTATGGAGTTTGAAAAGCCGGGTTAAATAATTGCAAGCTAACATAAAAAAGGAGAAAAATCCTTCATATGGTTCACTCTTAGAGGTCTTTGCAAAACCCTTAGTGTCATTGCGAACGGAGTGCGGCAATCTCCCTCTTAGCCTCAGCAGGGAGATTGCTTCGCGCTGCTCGCAATGACAGACGGTATTATATGGGTTTTGCAAAGACATCTCTTAATAATTCA
>DASSAY010000332.1:0-5912 GCA_035699185.1 Balneolaceae bacterium
AATTTCATCAGGGCGAAATACCGCGAGTTCCATAGCTTGTCTGAACGAAACTTCTTTCCCGGGAACAGCCGTACCCGCTAAAAGTACCATAAAGGCACTATCATCCGATTCATTGGCTACCATCGGGGCAATGCTGCCACCCTCACTATGACCGATCAACCCGATATTTTCAGCATCAATTTCACTCCTTGTTTTTAAATATCTAACGGCGCTTAAAGCATCAGTTGCAAAATCGGCGCTGGTTGCGGTGCTAAAGTTGCCGGTTGATTCTGCTGTCCCGCGGTCGTCATACCGCAGCACTGCAATGCCATGGCGCGTCAGGTGGTCGGCTAAAACCAGAAAGGGCTTATGTCCGAATACCTCTTCGTTCCGGTTTTGGGGCCCGCTGCCGGAAATTAGAATTACGGCCGGGAATGAACCGCTTTTTTCAGGCAGAGTGAGGGTTCCCGCCAGAACCAGTGAGTCTTGCTCATTCTTAAAGCTTACCTCTTCCTCATAGTAGGGATAGGGCCTTTCGGGTTCCTGTGGCCGCCGGTAGGCTTCCTTTTCAACAGCGTTTCTGTACAGGTTGAGTGAAAAAGACCGCCCGCCCTGGTTCCATGTTCCGGCAATGGAATCAGCTTTAAACATTCCCACATAAACAGCGCCTATATTTGTTGCTGCCAGTCTTAGCTCAGCGCCATCAAAGGTAGCTGAAGTAAAGGGAATGCCTATTGCCCCCTGGTCGGGACTGTCGAAGGTGGCACTGTACCCGCTGTCTGTTTTTTGGATGTGGAATACCAGCTTCAGTTGGCTCCCCATTACATTGAGAACGCCGTTCCATTGGCCTGAGACGTCCTGGCTATACAGTGAGCTTGCTGTCAGAATCAACAGAGTTGTAAGGATTGTTCTTTTCATCATATTTTTCGGGTTTTAGAGTTGTTATAAAGGCTTGGTTCCTGTTTCTTCGATCAATTTCTCTCGCAGTGCTTCCAGCTTTTGCTTTTTGGGTTTTTGGCAACGGTTATAATCCCATCGCAATATTAGTGCAGAAAGTGCAAATGCAAATGCTACTCCCACCCATTTCCATACAGAAACACCCTCTTGCGACATATTCAGAAAAATCAGGATCACCGAAGGCAGGACAAACCACCATACCATATTTTTTGAGCGATTCATCTCATAGGCTACACTGGATATCGCATGGTCGAGATCGCCCAGCATCGTCCGGGCAAGGGTTTGTTCCTGTTTCTTTCTTTGTACCCGCCCGACCCAGAGATAGCCGGTACCAAAAACCAGAGTGGCCACAATCAGGTAATCATATATAGTAGGTGCCTCATTGATGATTGACAGATAACTGTAAATTATGGCAGTGATAATGCCTATGGCCATTAGCCCAAAATCATTAATATTAGTCAAGCGGGCTGCTCTTTTTTTCTTTGACCTTATGCTCCGGTGTAGCGCTTCTTCATTGATGGCATACAGGGGTTCATTGTTCTGTGTGTCCCATATTTTCTTCATTTCGTCAAATTCCATGGCTTTTAACCTGTTCTGATTTATTGATAAGATGCTTTTTTATACGATGAATTTTTACGCCGATATTTGATTCGGAAATTCCAAGAATGTCGGACATTTTCCGGTAGCTGAAACCATCCAGCATCAGCAGGCAAAGCGAGCGATCTATCTCATCCAGTTTTGCTATTTCTTGGTACAGCCAGTCGAGGCGCTCCTCATTTGGCTGATTGTTCTTTTGCAGCACGTGCTTTGTATCATCGAATGCCTGGCGCCCGTCCTGATGTTTTTGCTCTTTTCTATTCCACCGTATGGCCGTGTTAAGCGCCACGCGATACAGCCAGGTAGTGACGGCAGACTCTTCCCTGAAATTAGGAATCGATCTCCATACTTGAATGCTTATTTCCTGAAACAGATCGTCTCGGTCCGTTTCACTAAAAGCATACGTTCGCACTACTTTAAACAGCAGAGCTTTATGCTCCTGAAGCCAGTGTTTAAAAATAAGTTGCTGTTTACCCTCGGTCATTCCTTTGGCCATTTACTCTATTAGTACCCGAAGCAGGGTTATTTCTTACAAAAGAAAGGAAATTATTTAAAAATCTAATAGAATACGGCTGATAAACTATTTAAAGAGTAGATATAAGAATGATATTAGGCGTCTCTTAAAAGCTCAAGTTCAATTAATTAATGTAGCACAAAAAAAGTTCAGTCCGTCCCGCCAATAAACTCCACCGGAATGGTCACTTTCGTTTGGTCCCAAATCATCACAATACTGGTTGAATCATCAGTAATGACAGGAGTATTGGTTGAATTACTAACCGTGCTGGGAAAATGAATAGTAAAAGCCTCGGTTATTTTTTGTGTTTGTTTGGCAGGAACATCAACCCTTAGCACATCAAACTGTGGATCGTATTCAAAATCACCCCACTGGCCCAGTTCACTGCTTAAAATAATCGTCCAGGGCTCGTTTTTGCGGGGGATGGTAAACAAGGTGTACGTCCCCGCGTCGAGTCTTTTTCCTGCAAAAATAATGTCATTTGTTGTAGTTAATTCAGTAGCTTCATTGGCGCCGGTTCGCCAGGTTTCACCAAAAGGCACTTCATTGCCAAAAATTTGTCGTCCCCGTTTATAAGGCTGCCCGTAAACAATTTTTAGATATGTGTCCGTGGGCTGATGGATGATGTTAGCGATGGCAATGGGACTTTTCCTCCGCACGGGATCCGGTTCTTGCGGCTTCTTGTTATTACAAGCCAAAAGAATGAGGCCAAACAGCAAAACAAAAGAAATAAGGTGTGCGTATTTCAAAAAGTTTTTCATAGATGGAGAAAATAGGTTAACAAGCTTCTGTAGAGACAATTGTATGCGTAAAAACAATTCCCTAAGATAGCAACTGAGTATTAAATTAAAAATCACCGATAAAAATTTCGGTATTGCCGCGAGTGGGCTCAAAGCCGAAACCAACCCCGATATCAAACGCTAAATTAGACAACCGAAACCGGGCGCGAATACCGAGCCCAAAAACGCTGCGTGAACCTTTAATCCAGTTTTCGAAAGTAGGATCGGTAACCGTACTTGTAAAGCCAACTAAATAAACATTGCTTAAATAAAGCGGCACTAAAAAACCTCCGTCATCCACATAAAAAAGCGGTATTGTATAACGGGTGCTAAAACTCAGCAAGTTATTTGAGGTTTCAAAAACGGGCACTGAAAAAGCATTGGAAACCAAAGATTGATTATCATAAATCACGCCGGACTGAGTAAGCCATTCAACGCCCACCCGCAACGATTGATTTAGGCGGCGAAAGGGCGAAAAATAGGTAAAGGCTCCGCCAGTTAAGGCTGTTTTTTGATTTAAAGAAATGGGCAAATTGTAGCCGTAGGCCGTAAAGTTGATAGAATCAGAGCTTAAATAATGCTCAAGTTCGGCGTATAAAATGAGTCCCGAATTGGGCTGAAGATCACGGATATTTTGCTGAAGCCGAAAATTAAACTGTCCGTAGATATTGGCAATGGCAGCGCCTGCAAATTCGGATTGGTTATCACCCGTCCCCATTTCAAAAAAGCGAATTTGCGAGCGGCGAATTTCAGGCTCTATAAAAAGAGAGGTAAAGAAAACATTCTGATTTAACTGAAACTGAAAAGGGACGCTAAGCGCCAGCCCCCGTTCTTGCTGTAATAGAGAGTAGGTGGTAATCTTGCCGCTTGGATCTTGGACATTAAACGCCCCGTACGACGGCTCGCTAAAATAGCTGACTTCAAAACCGGGATAAAACGTTTTGTTTTGATAGTTTAAATCATACCAGAGCCGGTCTTCAAGATAAGTGATTTCAGCCGAATAGGCCTGGCTTTGAAGCAAATTATTACTGTGGAAGGCGAGTCCCCATTGGTAAACATCGCGGCTTGAAACTTCCTCAAAAACAGGAAGCACGGTTCGCGGTTTTAGCCAGTTCAAACCGGGTGAATAATCCCCCGTTTCCCAACTTTCTGATGCGGTAAGAATAGAATCAGGAACAGCAGGTTGCTCTGAGATCTTGTCTTCACTAAAAACCCATTGGCCGGCGGGAATCCGGCTCCCCTCAAAACGATTTCGTTCAAGAATGGCAGGCAGGCGTTTATTTTCAACTTGTTTGATAAAAGCAACACTGCCACCGTCGCGGCTGTACGCCCCTTCAAAAGCATTGAAAGAAGCATTGGTGATTTGGATAATGGCTCCATCTTCCAAATCATATTCATACAACTGGTGAACGCCCGAAAAATCACTACTAAATAGAAGTTTCTCACCACCGGGATGCCAAACAGGATCATAAACAGCGCCGCTCTCGAATGAAATATCCGGTGCCTGCTGTAGCTGATCCTTAATATTTTCGAGCGTCGTGATCCACAAAGCCTGCATGCCATCTTTGTTCGCAATTACCGCCCATCGATCGCTGACAGGGTTATCAGCGACTGCGATAATTTCAAACTCCGGCAGGTACAAAACCTCATCAATCGAGGTTACTTCACCCGCATTCGTTTCAATCGAAACCAAGCGGGATGAAGCGGGTCGCGTTTGCAGAGCCAGCAAGCCATCACCCCGAAAAACCGGCGCGTACATTCGTCCGTCGTCGGTAAGCTGCTGTTTTTGTCCCGTTTCAAAATTGTAAGCGACCAGCTCCGCTTTGTAAGTATTATCATAGAGCGTACTTGGTTCTAAATAGCTGAAAATCATTTTCGAATGATCTGCCGATAGATCATACTGAAAATCGCCGATGGTGCCCGTGGTGATGAGCCGTTCCATCTCGCCCGAATTTAGCTGATAAGAATAAAAACCGGGACGAGCATTATAGAAAGAGCCGTGAAAGATGAGGGTTGAATCGGACAGCCATTTGGGGCGGCGGATCTCAGCGCCTTCAAACGGGATGGGTAAATGTCCGATTTGCGGAAGCGAGGGCTTTTCTTCGAGCCTTTTTTCGTGGAAATCTTCAAACCGGTTGTATAATTCACCCGGCCAAAGCCCGGTTTCATGCCGCAAAGCAACGCCATAACCGAGGAAGGGAAAATCGACATAAAAATTGAGGGCTTCTCTCGTGGTTGAAGGCCCGAATTCCTGCTGCAGCCAGGCCGTGAATTCATAACCGCCGATATAGTGGCGGTTAAAGGGACGAGTATTGGCTGAGTTTTGCATCAGCTGGCCCATCGACCAGCGCAGATCGCTTGTAAAAGTAGCATCAAACCAATTAGTGAAGATGGGCAAATTGCCGCGACCGCCATCGGGGGCAACATTTACAGTTTCGTGATAGGTGGCAATTCCTTCCAGCATGCCGGCGGGGATCGCGCCGTGAAATGAGCGCGCCAGATCGGGCGAAAAAAGGCTGACGAGCTGCGTGATATTAAAATCACCCCAATGACTGAATTGCAAAGCGTGAACCAGCTCATGCGGGCCTACATTCCAAAGCCAGTTTCCGGTTTGGGGATTTAGTGTTTTTCCTTTAATCGGCGGCAGTTCAATTTCCGCCCTGAAATGAAGAGGGCTTACAAAACCGTTCGAACGGTCGTTATAATCATTTAAAATAACGGGGAAGTTTTCGAGATTCCCGCCTACTAATTGTTGCGCCAAAGGATATTGTGTTTCCAAAATACGCGCCATCTGCAAGGCTGAAGCGTAATTTCCCTCCCCGTAAACCAGCTTAAAATGGGGTGTTTGCAAATATTGCCAGTTTTGATCAGGTGGACGGTATTGCGTGGGGTAAAACTGCGCAAAACAGGGTGCGCAAAAGGCGAATGATAAAATTAAAAGAGTGATTGTTTTGCGAATCATGCAGAATATTTGATTTGCCTTGGAATGAAAATATTAAGCATTGATCTTGTCATTAAATAATAGAATTCACAGTTTTTGGCCCCTAAATCCCCTAAAGGGGACTTGCACCCCCTGCCACTACTCC
>DASSAY010000333.1:0-4691 GCA_035699185.1 Balneolaceae bacterium
CATGGCCGTCCATTCATTCTTGTGATAAAATTCACCGGCCAAAATCAGGGCATGAGGCAGTCTGGCATTAGAATAGGCAAGTATTTCTTCCGGCCAGGGCCATCCCTCTTTTTTATGGGCTTCAAATTGGCGGTATAGCCTTTCAGATACTTTTTGTCCGATGCGGCGAACCATGCCATCACCCTCATATCGCTTCAAATATTCGGAAAGCCCGATCAGTGTGAAAGCCACAGCACGGGGAGATTTAAAAGATTGAGCCGCCTCCAGGCCCTGTAAAAATAAGGTAGTACCCAGCGTTTCATCCGAACTCCTGTTGGGAAAGGCTGCTGAAGTTCCCAGTGCCCATAAAGCCCGGCCATGCGCATCCTCCGATCCCGCCGGATTTAACCACTGCCGGGAATAGCTCATGAAGTTGCGAAACCTTCCATTGTCGGGATTGAAGGCATGAGCCAAGAAAGAAAGATATATATTCGACAAGTCTTTCAGCTTTTTAGTGTCTTTTCGCGAAATATTTTCAAGCCTGAGGGCTTGTTGGGCTACCAGTAGTGCTCGGGCATTGTCATCCGTGCAATAGCCATGATGGCGGTTGGGGATATTGTAGCTGGCGTGCTGCAATATTCCGGTATCATCTGTTAACGTCAGCAGATGGCTGACTTTGAAAGGGGGCAGGCTTTCTCCCTTTTCGAATAAATACTTTGAGTGAGGCTGTTTGGGTTGATGATTTATATAATGATCCGATGCTACATTCTGAAAAAATCGGCCATATTGAGATGCCACCTCCTTCCAAACTGCGCTGCGGCTAAAATCATACACCCGTTTTTGCATCTGCTTCAGCTCCTCTTCATTCTCAAACAAGTTCAGAAGCGTATTAGATATAGCTTCGGCATTTCTAAACGGCACCAGCCGCCCGCGCCCGTCTGATAACATTTCCTGAGCGTACCAATAAGGCGTGGATATTACTGCTTTACCTGCACCACAGGCATATGCCAGGGTACCCGAAGTAATTTGCTCTTCATTGTTATAGGGAGTGATGTAAATATCGGAAGCCAATAAATAGCTGCAAAGTTCTTCAAAGGGAACAAAATGATTTTCAAAAGCAACATGCTCATCCAACCCCAGCTCCTGAACCAACTCTTGTAAATAATTACGGTACCCTTCTCCTTCATATTCAAATACTCCGGGATGGGTGGCCCCGAGCACAACATAAAGCACGTCAGGAAACTTTTTTACCACCTCCGGTAGTCCACGGATTACATATTCAATTCCCTTATTTTCTGATAATAAGCCGAAGGTCAGAAGCACTTTACGGTCCCGCAAGCCCATTCTATTTTTATAGGTATGGGCATGATTAAAAGGGATATCGGGGATTCCGTGCGGAATATATTCTATCTTTTCCCTCGGGATATCATAGAGAGTTTGTAGAATCTGTACTGCGCTCCGGCTCATTACCACCAGGCGAGCTGAATGCTCACTCAGCTGTTCCATAATTTCTTTCTGTTTTTTTGACGGTTCTACCAATACCGTATGCAGGGTGGTCACTACCGGTATCTCCAGTTCCTTCAAAAGAGTCAGGATATACTCTCCGCACTTACCGCCAAAAATGCCGAACTCATGCTGCAGGCATACCACATCCGGCTGTTTCCGGTTAAGAAATTCGGCCGCCCGTGAATAATCCTTTAATTGTTCCTGGGCAACTTCATACCTGACGACTTTTGGATATTCATAGCCCTCGGGGCGGTCGTTCATAGCAACGCTGAAACAGCTGCTAATGCTTTTATCTTTGGCCAAAGATTCTACCAAGTCAGCGGTGAAAGTAGCAATACCACATTTACGGGGTAGATAATTTCCAATAACCGCTACCGAATTTACATCCCGGCGCGGATGATTTGCTTTATGATTCATATCACTCTCTTATTAACGGCCGCCCACACTCGTGTTTTATTGAAACAGGAAGAATAGCGTCTAATAGTACCGTGATAATAAAGACAGAATAATCTTTACTATTTTTTGATGCTGAATGATTTGATGCCCTTTGCCTTAGACGGCTGTAAAGTCAAAGAATATCAGATGATCTATTAGAACAACTACTATTTAAAAAATTTTATCTTTGCACGTATTAATATCTATGTACAAAATTTTTCCAATTTTGTTCCTTTTAAATGGATGAGTTTGATATAAGAAAGGGCTGAAGAAATCTCCCCTTGAGGGGAGATGATCACCTTCAGTTGTTTCTGAAGGTGATCCGAGGGGTGTTCTTAGGCTGCCAACCTCTGAGGACACCTCCCGACCCAATTTCACAAAAAAACGCGAAGTTGGGTCACCCTCCTCAAGGAGGGAAATTTCTTATAAAAATCTTATCTCCAACTGACTTCAAACAACTTCTACAACTTTTGCCTCCCATGGCCGCAGTTCCCGAAATGTGCTTGCGCGAGCATAATTATGCATTCTCACCTCAGGCGTACCTTCAATCGCCGGTTCAAATATCAAGCAGTGATCGGAAAAATTCAATAAAATCAGAAACCGGTAGGTGTCATCCCATCGTTCAAAAGCATAAATATCAGGGTCTTCTTTAAGTAAACATTTATACTCCCCGTAAATAAAAGTGGGCGTTTCCTTTCGGAAGTGAATCATTCTTCGGTAATAATTCAAAATGGAATCAGGATCACCTTCCTGGGAAGCCACATTAATCTCTCTATAATTGGAATTCACCGGTAACCAGGGAATGGCATTCGAGAACCCTCCGTTTACAGCAGCATTCCATTGCATGGGGGTACGGGCGTTATCACGGCTGTTATAATGAATTACCTCCAGCAACTCGTCCTGTGATTTTCCGGCAGCCATTACTTCCTTCCAACTGGTAAGGGTTTCGATGTCATTGTAGTACTCAATAGATGGGTAAGCGGCATTAGTCATCCCTATTTCATCACCCTGATAGAGATAGGGAGTACCGCGAAGGGTAAACAACAGTGTTGCCAGCAACTTAGCTGATTGCTTCCAGTATTTTTTGTCGTTCCCAAAGCGGGAAACGATGCGGGGATAGTCATGATTCCCCAGAAAAACGCTGCCCCAACCATCCGTTTGGTGAAGTTGAGCATCCCATGTATTGATGATTTTTTTGAACTCCGGGAGCTCCCATTTAACCGGGTCGTTTTTACCGCCCGGCCCGTGATCCATATACATATGATCAAAATGGAATATCATATTCAGTTCTTTTCTTGAAGCGCTCACATACTTCACTCCGTCTGCCGGCCGGATACCCGGCCCTTCCCCTACGGTCATAATATCATAATGACTTAGTACCTCTTCATTCATTTCCCGCAAGAATTCATGCACGCGCGGTCCATTGGCATAATACTGATTAACGACCTCCCGGAACTTCTCCGCCTTTGCATCCGGATAGCCCGTCCTCTTGGATATTAGGGAAATCACATCCAGCCGAAAGCCATCAATGCCTTTGTCGCACCAGAACCTCATAATGTCATAGAATTCATCTCTGACAAGAGGGTTTTCCCAATTCAGATCCGGCTGCTTTCTGGAAAACAGGTGCAAGTAGTATTCTCCGGTAGCTGAGTCCTGTTCCCAGGCACTGCCCCCAAAGAAAGAGGTCCAGTTATTAGGGGGGGCTCCGTTTCGAGGCGGTTGCCAATGATAATAATTCCGATAGGGGTTTTGCCCGGACTTTCGGGATTCCTGAAACCAGCGATGTTCATCGGAAGTATGGTTGGGCACTAAATCCATCACCAGCTTCATTTCAAGCCTGTGTACCTTCTCTAACAACCGGTCAAAATCATCCATGCTACCGAACTCCTCCATAATTTCGTAGTAGTTGCTGATGTCATAGCCGTTATCATCGTTAGGAGACTCGTAAATGGGACAGACCCAGATAGCATCCACTCCCAATGATTTAATGTAGTTTAGTTTTTCGATAATTCCGGGCAGATCTCCTATGCCATCCCCGTTGGAATCCTTAAAACTTCTCGGATAGATTTGATATACAGTGCTCTCTTTCCACCAGCTTTTTTCCATGAGTCGGGACTTAATTAACGTGTGCTCCAAGATAAGGTCCCCCGAACCTCCTTCGGCAACACTTACTGCTCTGGTTCACTTTAATCCACAAGGGGGACTTAGAACCTGCTGATAAATTTATTATTAACTTTTGATTTCAGAACAAGGATTAACGATTTATGATTTTAGATCTTACTATCTTGCTGCTTATATTAAATCTTTGCTTTGATTTAATGCCTGCTTGTCGGGCAAGATGCCCGACCTACAAATCCAGCACTCTAAATGCATCTACATCGCGGTTGGGTACTTTTGTTTCAAACTCCTGGTGATAAGCGCCGGAAGGCAAAATGCCGCAACCACCAAATTTTTCGATGACTTTTAGCTGAGCCATCACATCTTCACCGGAATGCTCGGGGGGGAGTTCGCGCCAGAAATTGAATCCTCCTGCTTCTCTCAATTTTTTAGTGTCATACAGCTTGCAAGCTCCTATCCATGCTATTTTATATTTGAGAGGATGATCGGGAGTGGCGTTTAGCCTATCGGAAAGATGTAATACATTGGCCGCGCTGTGGAGGGAAGCGCGTTCCCATTGCACCGACCCCGGCCTTATGGTTTCCGGCTTTACGGGTCCATCCCAAAGCTCAACTTTTTGCTGCTGCGGCCGCACATCATCCTTATAGCTCAGC
>DASSAY010000334.1:0-9425 GCA_035699185.1 Balneolaceae bacterium
TGGGTGGCGGTAAGGTTATGAAAATAAATGCCGGGCACTCCTTGCAAGCTTAGAGTAATGATTTGCGAACACAAAAAACGTTTTACCTGAAGATCAGAATTCTCCACTTCCGAGTCTGCGAAGGCATCATAATAAGTGATGTTTAGTTCATAAGGGCTTTGAGAACCATCCGAATTCGTTTTGTAGGAAACAAATCCCCCGCGCTCTTCGGTACTTTGAACCAAAAACTCAAAATCCTTATTGGGTACGAGCCCTTCGATGGGACGAACGCCAATGCCATCATGAGAAGCCGTAAAATTGAAATAGGTGCAGCCTTCGGGAGGGTCCGGCAAATGGGAAGCCCACTTGCTCAAATAGTGCGCATTTTCGGTTAAAATGGCATGAAGCAGCAACGGCGGCAGGCTGAACTGGTAAACCATATGCGTTTCATCACCATCACCAAAATAGCTTATGTTTTCTTCGAATGGCACATTTGTTTCGGTGATGAGCTTAGCTTCGGGATCGATAAAATCCATGAGAGTACGGAAAAGCTTTACCACCTGGTGCGTTTCATTCAGATGTATTGATTTCGTTCCGATTTTCTTCCACAAATAGGCGATGGCATCAAGCCGTACTAGTTTTACTCCCTTGCTCAGATAAAATAAAAAGATGTCGATAAATTCCATCAACACGTCGGGATTTGTGAAATCCAGGTCAATCTGATCATCACTAAAAGTGGTCCATACGTATCGAAGGCCGTCCTGTGTTTTTACGGAGGTCAGCAAGGGTGAACTACGCGGACGAACCGCCATTGAAAGGTCGGTGGTGGGATCCATCTCAATAAAATAATCTTTGCCGGGCTCCTCTCCTTTTTGATAGTTTTCGAACCATTTACTGTAACGCGAGGTATGATTAATGACCAAATCAACCATCACCCTGTACTGTTGGGTGAGATCTTCGATATCCTGCCAGTTGCCGAGGTCATCTCTTACATCTTTATAGTCAATAACTGAAAATCCCCGGTCTGAGGAACTGGTGAAGAAGGGCAAAATATGAACTGCACTGATGGAATCACCCAAGTAATTGGTAAGAAAATTTGCGAGCGTTTGGAGTTTGTCCAGCGATCCGTTTTGAGGTAAAATCACATCCCCATAGGTAATTAAAATAGCGTCTTTCTGGCTCCATTTTCTGGATTCTAAAGGTATTTCGGGTAGTTCAAATCCATATTTTTCTACCAGTTTTTGCACTCTTGCTGATAAGTCTGCCGCAGATTCAGACCCATACAAAAATTCCAGATGGTTCTGTATTTTGGTCTCAAAGTTCATGAAAAAGCACTGAGTTTGTAGTTAATTTATTACACCCTTGTAAAATAAGTTATTCATAGTCTAATTTAAAGGGATAGTTCCAATATTTTTAAGTATTTAGCCATAAATTTAATTCATAGAATTTTGCATCATTTTAAGCTTTTGACGGTCATGATGATAAAATAATTTGATGCTGAAAATAACTAAAATGCACTCATTTTTATCTCGATTTTCTACCAAATCTTCTCATCAACTTTTATGAAAATAATTTAACTTTAAAGCGGGGTGATTCAGAATATATTTATGTATCTAAATGAGTAATCCTTACCTTTAGGTTTAGGGTTTTTGGTATTCAATATTAAAAATGTTAATTAAGAGCTAAGGCATCAACCAGCTTCTCTCTATGGACCGCGAGGCATTTCAAGAACGATTTGGACTTATAGGTAAATCTGTTGCATTAAAACAGGTTATCGACAAAATAATTCAGGTGGCTGACACTGACATCACCATACTTTTAAAGGGTGAAAGTGGCGTGGGTAAAGATATTACTGCCAAGGCTATTCATGCTACAAGTCCCCGCAAGCATAATAATATGGTGATTGTAAATTGCGGTGCTATTCCCGAGGGTATTATTGAAAGTGAATTATTCGGGCACGAAAAAGGAGCTTTTACCGGCGCCCATGAAGCACGTCAGGGCTATTTTGAAAAAGCCAATAGCGGAACTATTTTTCTTGATGAAATCGGAGATACTCCCGCCAACATTCAGGTAAAATTATTGCGCGTACTCGAAACCGGCGAGTATTTTCGGGTGGGTTCCAGCAAAATGCGCAAGACAGATGTTCGCGTAATCGCCGCTACAAATAAAAATTTATGGCAGCTCGTTGAAGAAGGAGCGTTCCGCGAAGACCTTTATTACCGGCTGGATACAGTAAAAATAACACTGCCGCCGCTAAGAGAACGTCCCGATGACATCATTCCCATATTCCGCACGTTCGTCACCGAATTTTCTGCCAAATACGATTCTGTTTTTAAAGGTTTCTCTGATGAAGCCAAAGAACTGCTCACCTCCTACCGCTGGCCCGGCAATGTGCGAGAACTTCGGAATGTAGCCGAACAATTGGTGGTACTTGAAAAATCACAGTTTATTGATACCGAAAAGCTTCAAAAATACCTTAAGGGCCGTCAGCATACGGGATCGGCTGACAACCTGCCGGTTTTATCCGACCGACAGAGCAGGGAAAACTCGAACGGCAGTGTGGGTGATGATGATCAAAAGCTGGTTTACCGTGCGCTGGTTGAGCTTCGGAATGACATCAGTGACCTAAAAAAGATGCTCGGCACTTTTCTGTATTCAACCTTTTCGCAAAAAAACCTGAAAGCGCTGCCTCAGAACATCCAGGATGAGGTTGAACACAACACTGAATTCGGCGATGCCACTGATAAAGACATTGGCCTCCATTCTTTTGCCGAAGCGGATATTTCGGAAGAACAAGATGATGATGAAGACAGTGTATTCTCCGAATTTTTTAACACCGGCGAGATTCCTTCTATAGAAAATACCGAGCGCTTTTTAATTGAACAGGCGCTTCGTAAATTCGACGGAAATCGCCGCAGAGCATCAGAAGCTCTTGGCATAAGCGAACGAACTTTGTATAGAAAACTTGATCAATATGGCTTGCAATAAACCGGGAAAAATTTGGCTGTTTGTGCTTGTTCTTTCTTTATCGGGCTGCTTTCATTATAGTTTTACCGGAACTTCTATTCCCGAAAATGTTAACTCGATCTACATTCCCTTTTTTGCTAACCAAGCTTCAGGCTCGGTAAGTAATTTAAGCGATTTGCTGAATGAAGCACTCATTGATCGTTTTATTAACCAGACCGGCTTGCAGCTTTCCAATTCACGGGCCACGGCCGATGCTATTTTAGAAGGTTCCATTGTCAGCTATAGTAACGAAGCGTTCAGCATCACCGGAAACGAACAAACCAGCCTCAATGAGGTCACCATTGGCGTTCGGGCCACGTTTCAGTATACCGATAAGGATGAACCCGAATGGACTTCATCTTTCACCGGTGCCGCCACTTACGATGTCAATGAAAATCCCTTACAGGGTGAACTGAATGCTGCGCAAGAGGCCTTAGACCGGATTGCTAATAACATGTTTAATGACGCGGTGAGCAATTGGTGAATGGTTGAATGATGAAGTTTGATCATTCATTAAATAATTCTATCATTCAAAAGTTAGTTGTTAACCTCATTTATTTTTATAATTATTATCATCTTTTGTACGGGAATCCCTATAAAAACACATGCCCCAGTTACCATTTGACATACCAAAATCGCTAAACTCGTATGCTCAGCATTTTGAGGACGATCCCGCTAAGGCTACCAAGCGGCTAAAAAAGCAATTAAAAAAACGCGGTCATGATGCGGTGGGGCATTTTTTGCTGGCATGGTTTTATCATTTAAGAGATATGAATGAAGAAGCCGTGGACGAAGCACTGATCGCGAAAATTTATGCACCGGGAAGTCCTTTTTTTCAAAAACTGCATTATTATTTAAGCCACCCTCACATTTTTCAAGCGTGGGTTCCAAAATCTTCCGGTTCAGCCGTTAAAAAAAGCCGTCATCACAAAGAACCCGGTCCCGTTTTAAAAAACCTTGATTCTTTGATCTCCAGGCTTTCCAAAGTCGAATCGAAGGGAATTCGCATGCCTTTACCGGAAAAAGAAATTCCCGAAAAGGAGCTTTCCGACAATGTTGATGATATTGTATCGGAAACACTGGCGTTGATTCACGAAAAGCAGGGAAAGATTGAAGATGCAATTCGTACTTATCAACAGCTGAAAAAGCTAAACCGGGAGAAAAAAGATTTTTATAATAAACAGATTCTTCGGTTGCAAGAAGAAAGAAAACAGCAGGAAGCGGAAGGGTAAAAGTCAAATAGCTATAATTTTTTAACAAACGGATTAGACATCTTTTCCTCTCCAATCGTGGTCTCCGGCCCGTGTCCCGGATAAACTACCGTATCATCCGGCAAAGTATAAAGATGCTCAAGAATGGAAGTTTCCAGCATTTCAAAACTGCCCTTGTACAGATCCGTTCGTCCAATGCCTTCTTTAAAAAGCACATCACCGGCAATCAAAACCTGTTCTTTTTCTTGAAAGAGAGAAACATGATCAGGTGAGTGGCCGGGGGTGAAGAGAACATCAAACGTAAAATTGCCCATTGTCCACCCGGCTTGAGCTTTGAGCGATTCGGGCTCAATAGAAAGACTGCTTGCATCAATACCAAACATTTTGGCCTGCGATGGAAAGTTCTTCCACAAATAGCGGTCTTCATCACTCAAAAATACCGGCAGTTCGAAATCCTGTAAAACTCTCGAAAGCCCGAGCACATGATCAACATGCGCATGAGTAAGAACCACAGCTTTCAACTCCACACCCTCCGACTGAATTTTAGATTTTACCTGCTCATATTCCTCTTGATCAGAAAATCCCGGATCGACGAGCAGAGCCTCATCACCCTCAGTTAATAAATAAGTATTTTCAGCAAAAGGGCCCACGGTGAAACGATGAATATTCATAAAAGGGAATCTTGGAAGTGCACAAATCCAATCAGGTTAATCAACGATAAATAAAAAGGATGCATCCCATTACCGGCATGCATCCTTTAAATTCAAATAATTTCAAAAAGTTAGTCCTTGCCGTAACGCTTTTTGAAGCGGTCAATACGGCCGGCTTTTTTCTGAAAGTTCATATTGCCCGTATAAAATGGGTGATTTTTTGAATCAACCTCACTGCGATAGGTCCCGCCTTTGGGATCCATCGTGCTGCGTGTGGTGAATTCGGTGCCATCACTCATTACAACGGTAATCTCGTGATAATCGGGGTGAATTCCTTTTTTCATAGTTAAAAAACTCTTTTTGCCTTTAATTTATAGATGCCAAATATATAACTAATTACTTATTTTTGCAACGAAATTGATTAGTGTACTTACCACTAAAACACCAAAAGCTCTAAAGAATATTTTTAGTGTTTTCCGTGTTTTGGTGGTTAACCCCCGCTGAAATCATCAAAATCGTCAAGATCATCCATTGAGCCCAGCATGCTACCCAGCATATCGGAATACGACCTGGCATCGTCTAAATCTTCCTTGCCGAGCATCGATTTTTGATGGAGGGCTTCAACCACAAAATCCATCATAGCGTACTTTTCCTGCTTATTTTTCGCGTCAAAGTGCTTTTGGACGATTTGTTCAAGCCCGTCCACTTTTCGAAGCGCTTTCTGATATTCGGACTGACTCATATCATCCTTCAACTCAAGAGTATGTCCCGCGGTAAACCAGTCGATAACCGGCTTATAAATGCTCGCCTTTTCCTGCCTTTTTTGCTCCTCAGGATCCGGAAAATACTGAATAAAGGTTTTTTGAATAGCTTTTCCGATGATATGTTTCGCCACATTCAAAACGCCCTCCTGCTCGCCTTCATACACCAGCTCGAGCTTTCCGGTTAAAGCGGGAACGGTGTGAAAAACATCCGTAATTCGGGCCATTGCAGTATTTTCCCCATTTATAACGGCCCGCCGCTCGGCGGATGAAATGAGCTGCTCCATCGCAGTGATGGTCATTCTCGTTGAAACACCGCTTTTTTGATCAATATATTCCGACTCCCGCGCCTCGAAAGCCATTTGCTCAAGCAGTTCTTTGATCAGTTCCGGAACCGCAACCTTTACTGTTCCATTTCGATTCATCCAGGCCTCCTGCTCGGTGATTTTCATCCCGATATCCACTTCGCGGGGATAATGCGTTAAAATCTGCGAATCAATGCGATCTTTTAGCGGGGTGATGATGCTGCCGCGATTGGTATAATCTTCGGGATTAGCGGAGAAAACCATCAGCACATCCAGCGGAATGCGTACGTTGAAACCGCGGATTTGAATATCGCGCTCCTGCATAATATTGAGCAAGGCCACCTGGATGCGCGGCTGCAAATCGGGGAGTTCATTAATAGCAAAAATACCACGATTCGTACGCGGGATAAGCCCGAAATTAATTACTTCTTCATCAGCCAGCGCCAGCTTTTTTGCCGCTGCTTTGATGGGATCAATATCTCCGATCAAATCTCCGACCGCAGTATCGGGCGTAGCCAGTTTTTCGCCATAGCGTTTGCTGCGGTGAATCCAGTGGATAGGCGTTTCATCACCCTGCTGCTCCACCAATTCCCGCCCCTGTTTTGAAATGGGGTGAAAAGGATCATCATTAATCTCAGAACCTTCAATAACAGGCAGATATTCATCCAAAAAGGTAGTCAGCTGTCGCAAAATCTTTGTTTTCGCCTGTCCCCTTAGCCCCAGTAAAACAATATCTTGCTTTGCCAGCAGGGCATGCTGCAATTGTGGAATCACGGATTTCTCATAACCCAGGATACCCGGAAAAAGCGGCTCGTTCGAACGTAGCTTTTGGATTAAGTTCCTGCGTATCTCTTCTTTCACAGAAACCGACTCCCATCCCGCCTGTTTAAGCTCGCCGAGCGTTTTAATGTTTTGAACATCACCCATGAAAAAATATCTTTATTATGATTCTCAGTTCGATAACTGAATCGGAGTATTTATCATTTCATCCTGTACATTATCCATCGGATAATGAGATAAAATCTCTATCCCAAAAATTATTTTTTGAGCTTATTTTAATAAAATTATCAAAATAAGCTTGAATATTATTATATAATTGGTTAGATACTAAGCAATGTAAGCGCTTACAAATGAAAGCGCTTACATCTGAATAATTTAACCTCTTATCAATACAAACCGGCTTAAAAATAGGGGAAGATGGGGTACGCCATAAACAGCCAGAAATACTTCGCTTTTTCTTTTCATAAAAAGATTTAAAATTTGTGTATTCAGTAATAATCACACGAAATATCGAAGTATTTTGCATTGCTTAGCATGCTCCCTATTGCCTAAATCTAAACTTAATTATATGATACCAATAAAAAAGTTACTCATTACCTCATGCCTTATTTTGGGCATAGCAATTCCCGGCTTTGCTCAAGTAACCGTTTCGGGAACGGTTACCGATGCTACAGACGGACAAACGCTGCCCGGGGTTAATGTTGTAGTCAAAGGACATCCCATCATGGGGACAGCCACGGACGCAGATGGATTTTATTCCATTTCAGTACCCTCCACTGCGGATACACTGATTTTTTCATTTGTGGGATACCTGAAGCAGGAAATTCCTATTCGGGGACGCACACAAATTGATGTCTCCCTTTCCAGAAACATACAACAGCTGGAAAATGTAGTGGTTATCGGTTATGGTACCCAACAAATAGAAGATAACACCGGGGCTGTGACAGCGGTCAACGCGGCAGATTTTAACGAAGGTGCCATTACTTCGGTCGGTGAATTATTTCGCGGTAAAGCCGCTGGTGTTATTGTTACCTCTAACAACGGTGCGCCCGGCAGCGGAGCCACCATCCGTATTCGCGGCGGCTCCTCACTTTCAGCAAGTAACGCCCCTTTGTATGTAGTTGACGGCGTTCCTCTCAGCGGCAGTCATATTGACGGTATGAGAAATCCCCTGAATACCATTAATCCCAGTGATATTGCTTCTATCACCATTTTGAAAGATGCTTCCGCGACCGCTATTTATGGCTCCCGCGCTTCAAACGGAGTAATTCTCATTACCACAAAAGAGGGAAGCGTGGGACAACCTCTCTCTTTCACATACACGGGCAAGGCGTCCTATCAAACAATGGTAAATCAGTTAGATGTACTTTCTGCTGATGAACTGCGCAGGGTGATGGAAAACAAATTCGGCGCAAGCGGCGTGCAATATTTGGGTGAAGCGAGCACCGACTGGCAAGATCAAATCTATCAAAACGCTTTTAGCCAGGACCACAATTTAAGTGTTAGCGGTTCTATCGATAAACTTAAGCTTCCTTTCAGAGCTTCGTTAGGCTTTTCGGGTAATTCGGGAATTCTTCGGACTTCACAAATGAATCGCCTCACCGGTTCTATTGCTTTAAACCCAAGCTTTTTTGATGATCAACTGAAAGTGGATATCAACCTGAGGGGCATGCAGGTTAAAAATCAATTTGCCAATAAAGGGGCTATCGGTTCAGCGGTACGCTTTGATCCCACCCAGCCTGTGATGGTAGATACAACCGGCGCTCCTTTCGGCGGTTATTATACCTGGGTTAACGGGTCGGGGCAACGCATTCCTATCGCGCCGGCAAATCCAGTTGCTCTTCTCGATCAAACGGATGACAAATCAACCGTGTACCGTTCTATCGGTAATATAAAATTTGATTATGCCCTTCCCTTCGTCTCCAATTTGAGTGCTATACTCAATCTGGGTTACGATTATTCAAAGGTTGGAAATGGTTTATATTTAGTGCCCGAAAATGCCGCTTTTGCTGACAACGGAACCACCGCTTCCGGCACTCGCAGAGAATATGATCAAACCAGAGAAAATGAGCTGTTAGACTTTTATTTGAATTATAACAAGCAGCTTTCTTCGATAGAAAGTACCCTCGATTTCACTGCGGGTTATTCATGGGAGCATCACTACTCGCAAGGCTCTACATACGCGACTAATTTTGACCGCGCAGATACAACCGTGGTTTTCCAGGACACCGACTACGAAACTGAGCATTATCTTTTATCTTTCTTTGGACGCTTAAACTATACCTTTAAAGATAAATATCTGTTGACGGCCACCCTTCGCCGTGACGGAACATCGCGCTTCTCTCCCGAATCTCGCTGGGGACTGTTTCCCTCAGCCGCTTTCGCCTGGAAAATTCATAAAGAATCTTTCCTTGATGGGGTTGAAGGTTTAACTCAATTGAAACTGCGCTTAGGCTATGGTATTACCGGTCAGCAGCGAATTAACCAGGGTGACTATCCATACCTGGGTCTATATACTTACGGCGAGTCCACTGCTCAATATCAATTCGGTGATGAATTTGTGACTACGCTTCGGCCCGAAGGTTACAATGCCAATTTGAAGTGGGAAGAAACGACCACTTATAATATCGGCTTGGATTACGGCATCTTGAATGACCGCATTTATGGTTCTATTGATGCCTACTATCGCGAAACCACCGATCTTTTGAATGTAATTCCGGTTGCGGCCGGTAC
>DASSAY010000335.1:0-6348 GCA_035699185.1 Balneolaceae bacterium
GCGATAATTGCTTAAAAAATGACGAGAATGTATACCTTTCTGACTCTGATATTCAGCAGATAAAGGCCATGCTATTGGAGGAGCCTAAAACTTTTTATGAGCTATGCGGACAATTTGGCTGGAGTGAATCGCGCACGAAGCAGTCGCTGGGCTATTTGATCAGGGAAGAAAAGGTGGCGGCCGAAGCGGATAAGTACTTTTGGAAGGGGTGAGGAAATTATGAATTTTAAATGTTGAATTATGAATTGTTATGTAGCCCGAAGCGCTGCTTCGGAAGGCAAAATTCTATAAAGGCAATGGGTAAGATAATATCTCGTACTGGCGCAAGCGTCTCTCTTGTGCCTTTTTTTCTATTTAAAGGCGGGTGTTGAGGCAGATAAGTATTTTTGGGAAGGGTAAATTAAGTCCCCCTTTGAAGGGGGATTAAGGGGGATGGCAATTCTATAACTAAGATTTAGGCTACAGATCCTGAAACAAGTTCAGGATGACAAATTTCTTATCCAAGGCTATCTGAAGGCGCAGTTTGAGTAGTATCGTTTCTTACCTGATCCAGTTTTAAAAGCTCAATAGCCCGGTTGATGCGTTCTTTTTGTTGTTTAGGGAATTTTTCATAATACTTGTGGCTCTGCTCAAAAACCTGCCGCGAAATATCATATTTATTGAAGACTTCTTGCATTAGGGAGTCGGTAGAAAGGCTGTCTTTCGAGGTTGTTTCCGAAAAAGACCGTACTAACTGGAGCTCAACCAGCAGGTTAATATACTTCTTTTCGGGAATTAACCGCTCAGGTTTTTCCGGGGTTTGCTTACAGCCGAAAGACAACAGCAAAAGTATGATCAGGCAAAAGCGCATTTACTCTTCTTCTGGACGTTTGGGATTCAGCGGGCGCATGGTGATGTCGTTAATCAAAAAATTATCGGGCGTTTCCAGCACGTTGATGAGAGCTCCGGCAACATCTTCAGGCTGCATCATATTGGCGTGCGGTTCATCAAAAAAATCGGTAGCCGTAGAACCGGGATTAAAACAGCTCACTTTGATGCCGTCGTAGCGCAATTCCTGGAACAGCGCTTCACTAAATCCCCGTACCCCAAATTTTGATGCATTATAACCCGACATCGTTGGCCGGCCTACTTTACCCGCGATGGAAGCGATGTTCACGATGTGGCAAACAGCTTCATTTTGTTTCATCAGAGGCACTATATTTCGGCACATATAAAAAGTGCCCGAAAGGTTGGTGTTCATCATCACATTCCAATCCTTTAAGGAAAGTTCATCGACATCAGAAAAACGCGCCAGTCCCGCATTGTTAATCAAAATATCAGGCAAGTGATCACTGCCAAAAGTTTGATC
Source organism: Balneolaceae bacterium (assembly GCA_035699185.1). Taxonomy (GTDB): domain Bacteria; phylum Bacteroidota; class Rhodothermia; order Balneolales; family Balneolaceae; genus Fodinibius. The sequence continues at coordinate 1,349 of DASSAY010000335.1, forward strand.
AATCCATTCTTCAATCGCTTCAGGGCGGGTGATGTCCATGGTTACCGGAATGAATCGTTCACCCAGTTGCCGGCGAATTTTTTCCAGTTTTTCGGTTGTTCTTGCCAGCCCGTAAACGATAGCTCCCTTTTCGGCTAATGCCCGGCTGAAATGCTCTCCCATTCCACTGCTGGCTCCGGTAACGATCGCAATTTTTGATTCTAAATTCATAGGATTTTTTAATTCAATTTTAAGATGGAATAGATTTACCTGCTGCCTACTGCTTCAACCGATCCTGGATCAAGGCGTTCACCATGTCCAGCGCCACCTGGTTTTCGCCCCCGCGTGGAATAATGATATCGGCATAACGCTTGGTAGGCTCGACAAATTCCAGATGCATGGGTCGCACAAATTTTTCGTACTGGGTGAGCACATTCTCAAGGCTCCGGTCGCGTTCCACAATGTCGCGCTGAATGCGCCGCATCAGCCGTACATCATCTTCGGTATCCACATACAGCTTAATGTCCATCTGTTTTCGCAGTTCCTTTTCTGTAAAAATAAGGATACCGTCGATTAAGATAACCTCCTTTGGGCGAGCGTGTTTTGTTTCTTCTTTGCGGAGATGTTTGGTAAAATCATAATCAGGAACTTCAACCTGGTAGCCTTCTTTCAGCGCCTTGATATGCCGAATCATCAGCTCTGTTTCGAGTGAAGCGGGATGATCGAAATTCTGGGAAGAGCGCTCTTCGAAGGGGAGATGTTTGAGGTCTCGGTAATAAAAATCGTGCTGCAAAAGCAAGATATTTTCTTTACCGATAGCATTGATAATATGCCGCACCACGGTTGTTTTGCCGGATCCGCTGCCTCCGGCAACGCCAATAATTAATGGATTCAAAAGAAAAATTTAATTTGTGATGAAATGCTGGCTTTTTTCATAGTCTTCTTTGAAATTGCGAATGGCACGAAAAATAGCCGATGCGACAATGCTTTGTCCGTATTCTGAGCTGAGATAGCGGGCCTCGCCGGGATTGCTGATAAAGCCCGTTTCAACAAGAATAGCCGGCATTGAGGCATGGTAGAGCACCACAAAACGTGCTTGTTTCACCCCGCGGGAATGCCGCTTAGCCCGCTCATCAAGCTGGTATTCAATCATTCCGGCAATGCGCTCACTGGTGGCGATGTACCCGCTGTTAGCTAATTCATAAACCAATAACTCCTGGGGAGTTAGCTTTTTTTGCTCTGAATCGTTGTTTGGGCGAACGACGGTATTTTCACGTTTCATAACTTCCAAGGCTGTTTGGCTGCGCTCCAATCCCAGGAAAAAAACGTCGGTTCCATAAGGTTGCGAAGACCGGTTTGAATTGCAATGGATGGAAACAAAGAGATCACCCTCGTGCCGGTTTGCGATGCTTCCGCGCTCTTTAAGGCCAATATATTCATCACCATCGCGGGTATAAACCACTTCTACATTCGGCAAATATTCCTTGATATAAGCGCCTACTTTTTTTGTGATGGCAAGCGCAATTTCTTTTTCTATGACCCCAGTATAACCAATAGAACCGGGATCATGGCCTCCGTGCCCGGCATCCAGAACAACTACGTCAAACGCCATTTTGCTCTTTACTTTTTGATAACCCCTACTGGCGGCAAGAGTGCTTTTGTCGGTCTCGGAGCTGCCCGCCAGTAAGTTTTCTTCGGTAAGGGTAAACCTCGACCAAATGATGGGTTCCAGTCCCTCGGTCAAATATTCAAGTTCAGCTCTGTCTGTTGTAGTAAGGCCAAGCAGCAAGTCGTTGCTTTTGGCGTCGCGGTAGGCATCACTTTTAAAAAAATTATCTTCGTTCACATAAATATCAACACCGATGCCGAAGGGGATGTCATAAAAGCTTATTTCATCGAAGATGGGGGAGTTTTCAGGCAGCCGGATAGCAGCGGTGTCGAGCAGTTCATCGTAAAGAGATAATTGAATGAGATGAATTTCATGCTGGTAAACCCGGAATGAATCAATCGCCTGCGTTAAGTGAAAGCGGACAACTTGCCCTTTGCCATCACTCCGCGCGGCAACAGACACTCTTTGAAGGGAATTTTGCTGTGCATGAAGTGAAGGAAACAAGCCAAAAAAGAAAAGGCAGATTACCAGCAGCGGACGCAGAAGCTGCCGGTAAAATGAAGAAAAACGTAAATAAATTGAATGCTGAAAATTCAACCTCTTATAGAAAGTATTAAAGTAAATTTTGAATGAAATTAAGTAATATTTAGACAAGAATAAAAAAGCAGGAAGTATTTTATATTAAAATGTTTCTGCCTGTGGCTTTATTCTGTTAAATTATTTTAACGGTATTATTATAATAAAGTTGACTATCAATTAAGAATCAATTACACTTTAAATACATCAATTGCAATTCATTAAAAAGAGGTTTGCTTATGGAGGAAAACAGCTTCCTGGAAGCATCGGAAAACGGAGATATAAATACAGTTAAGAAGTATATTAGCGATCCCGCCTATGTGAATAAGAGCGATGAATTTGACCGAACCGCCCTGATGAAGGCCGCAAAACATGGCCATGCAGAAATTGTGCGATTACTGCTTGATCACGGTGCCAATGTCAACGCCCGCGATAATCGCGGAACAAGTGCATTGTACTGGGCTTCGAGCAACGGACATCATCAAATTGTGCAGCTGCTCATCAAACATCACAGCGATGTAGGTGTTTTTGATAACCGTGGGTGGTCGGCGAAAGATCAGGCAAATTATCATCACTATGATGATATCGTTCAAACCTTAGAAAGTGCGGGAGCCTGAAGAGTTAAATATGTAGACTGATAAACTAAGCCCGCTCTGCTGGAGTGGGCTTTTTTATTATCAATCGATCCTTATCTGGCACCGTCGCTCTGCGGGTTTGATGCGGAGCATCGGGGTATGACCTGACAGCGTACCAGTGTTTTTCCTGGTTCCTGTCAGCGTCTTTTACCACCAACGCTGTCAGGTCCTTCGGACGCTCACAGGTTGGGGAGCACAACTTCCTTTAAAGCGTTAGGTGGTGAATCAAGCTTGTAGCAGAAAAATAGTTGGTTTTTTATGAATGGAAGGGCCGGCGTTTTTTTGCCATTCAGAAACCGGTTTCGAGATGATGGCTTCATCAGGCAGGGTTAAATTCGTGGCGGTACAAAAGCGGGTATCCGGTCGACAGCATTTTATCACGTCTTTGACGATAGCATCGTTGTGATGCGGGGCTTCCATAAAAATCTGCGAGCGATGATGCAATTTTGATTCCCGCTCTAACTCCTGAATCGCTTTTTTACGTTCCTTTTCTTTTTTAGGCAAATAACCGTGAAAAGTAAATTGCTGCCCGTTAAACCCTGATCCCATCAGTGCCAAAAGTATAGAAGAAGGCCCTACCAGGGGCGATACACGAATGTTTTGGGCATGAGCCATTTTGATAAGTTCAGCACCGGGGTCGGCAACAGCAGGACATCCGGCTTCGGAAATAAGTCCTGCATTTTTTCCCTTTTTAAGAGGATTTAAGAAAGAAGTGATCTCCTGAACCGGCGTTTTTTTATTAAGCAGCAAAAACTCGATTTTGTAGTCAGGAACCGTATCACCCACCCATTGCAGGTAGCGCACGGTGGTTTGAATATTTTCGACAATCAGCACATCAAGGCCGCGGATTACATTTAAAACATAATCGGGAATGGTGTTATTCTCGGGAGTCTTGCCCAGCGTATTAGGAATGAGAAATAGTGTACCGCCGGTTGATTTTGCTCTGCCCATAAATCACTCTACCCGCTCTATAACCATTTTTTCATCACCCCGCCGCAGCTTTCTGTTAGCATATCTGCTTGTCCAAATAGCAAGAAAAAGGGTGATTAAAAATCCAACCGAAGCAATTGCAATGTTTGTGAGCACCAGATCTTTTTGAAGTTCGTAGGTTTGCATAATAATAATTTCCTGAAAAGCACCGGGCTGGTATCGAACAGGAACGATGCGCGAACTGTATATCTTCTCGGCCATTTCGACGGGCAGCGATAATTTCTGCTGAATCTCTTCACCGTCGTGCGTTTCAAAACGGAATACAACATGGCCATTGGTTTGGGTAGCTATTCGTTTTATTTCAAAATCAGTAACCTCCGCAGTATAACTGGTGCCATTTTCGTAGGTATCGATAGTACCGTAATAAACGGCCGTTTGATGCAAAATCAGAAACAGAAAACTGGCAGGAATAAGCCAGACAAGGTGAAGATATTTATAACTGTTCATCGAAAATTATTCTAATTTGAGTGCTCAAATATACGATTATTTATTGATTTCGTGAAGGGTTACCGAGCGCAGGGCGGGATCCCACATAAGCCGGCGCTGGTAGTCGTGAAGCATTAAATTACTGCTCATATGAAACCAGAATGCTACCTGGAGTGAATCAAAAAGTACAGCTTGTGCAAAAGGTTCACCCGAATAGACAGACGCGCCAAAATCGATACCTGCCAAAAGCCCTAAGCGGCTATCGTAGATGGCTCCGTAATATTTAAACTCACTGGTGATGTCCTGCCGCTCAAAAGGCCAGTCCATTAATTCCCAAACCCGCCCGGAAATTTCTGGCGAGATAAGTTCTTTCTGCTGAACTGCGAGCATCAGCCGCGAGAGTTCGCCCGCCGTAGATTTCGGAAACAGCGTTAGCACATCACGCCGCTGCCTGAACTGGATTCCCAGCCCCTGCTGTTCATTGAAAACAGCATTGACTTTGCGGTGAAACGATTCATTCTGCTGATATTTTTTTGCCGCAGTCAGCACGGTATCACGGAATGCTTTCCCTGATAACTTTCTTAATGATGCAAAACGAGCCGTGAATGAAGTATCATGCAGGGCGGGATTCAAAGTAATGTACAAGCCGGAAAAAGGAAGCGGTAAATCCGTTTCCCGGATGTTTAGCAAGCGGTAAGTTTCGCGGATAGCATCAATTCCGAGTTTGTAATATAAAAAATCGGAGATGGCCAGATCGTTATAGATAATCGCCGATTGCACCAGGT
>DASSAY010000336.1:0-2567 GCA_035699185.1 Balneolaceae bacterium
ATAGGGCGTGGGGTGCCAGCCGTCTTCATCATACTCCGAAATTTTTGGATACCACTGGCTCATCGAAAATTCAACGCCTTCTTTATTCATCCAGCCCGAGCGACGAATTTGCCGCGGTACCTGGCTTTCAAATTCCATATAAAAAACGGTGCTTTCTCCCGGTAAAATCGGTTCATCCAGGGTGACTTCCAGAATGGTTCCGTCTACAAAATACTCCACCGGTTCGCCATCCTGCGTAAGCTTGTTGATGTGCTGGTAGCCGATTTCATCTTTGGGCAAGTGGTAAATGCGGTCACCAACGCGGGAATCAGGATCGAGAATGGTGCGGGAGCGCACGTCCATCATGCTGCCCGGCTGAAACGCGTTGAAATACAGGTGATAAAAAACGCGGTCCAGCGTATCAGGCGAATTGTTATGGTAGGTCAACTTTTGTGTTCCGGTAAATTGATGATTTTCGGCATCTACATCAATTTCCATCACATATTCTACCCGCTGCTGCCAGTAATCGCGCCACTGCCCGTAGGAGACGAGCGTAAACGCAGATGAAATAAGAACCAGGAATAAAAACTTAAGCTTCATGAGAATTCAAATAAATTAAGATTAAAATCGAAAACCAATCAGTGTGTGAGTTAACGGATAATCATTGATAAAATCAATGTAGATCGAGATTTATCTCGATAAACAAATACTGCTTTCTCGAAATAAATTTCTTAATCGTGAAATGGCTCATCCCCCTGCACCCCCTTCGAAGGGAGACTTTCTTCTGCTTTTGCAGAAGAAAAATCAGCGTAATCAAACCAATCCGCTTAATCAGCGATCAAAAGGTATTTCGGCTGGCAAAGGCGCGGCTGAGGGTGGCTTCATCAATAAACTCGAGTTCGGTGCCCATAGGAATACCGTAAGCGATGCGCGTAACTTTGATCTCATCAAAAGGCTTGAGCAGTTTATTGATGTAGTAGGCGGTGGCTTCGCCTTCAGAATCGGGATTCAGCGCCAGAATCACTTCATTCACCGGCTCATTTTCATCATTCACGCGCTGCATAAGCTGTTTGATGCGCACATCATCGGGACCGATATTGTCGAGGGGAGATATTACCCCGCCAAGCACGTGATAGCGCCCACGGAATTCATTGGTTTTTTCGATCAGAAAGACATCCTGCGATTCTTCAACCACACAAATATCCCCCGTTCCGCGCTTTACGTTGCTGCAAATGGGGCACGGATCGCTGTCGCTGATCACCCCGCAGGTTGAGCAGCGGGTAATTGATTTTTTAAGGTTCACCAACGCATCGGCCAGCTTAAAAACCGATTCATTATTTTGTTTCAGCAAATAAAGCGCAATGCGCCGCGCTGATTTTCGTCCCGTCCCCGGCAATTTCGCCAACTGTTCAATCGCCTGCTCTAAAATTTCAGAAGTACCCTTCATTAAGAATTTTGAATTATGAGTTTTGAATGTTGAATTGTTCTTGCCTGATCTTAATTCAAAATTAAAAATTCAACATTTAAAATTAATCAGAAGCCCAGTTTACTCATGTCCATGCCGGGAATACCACCGCCGGGGATTAGATCTTTGTAGGTATCCTGCATCCTTTTTTGGGCCGCTTCTTCGGCTTTGTCCAGCGCTTTGTTCACACCGGCCACGACTAAATCTTCGAGCATTTCCGCATCTTCATCATCAATAACGTCTTTGTCCAGCTTAATGCTCAGGATCTTTCGTTCTCCGTTGGCTTTCACTTTCACCATACCGCCGCCGGCTTCTGCTTCAACTTCCACTTTCTGAAGTTCTCTTTTCGCCTGTTCCATTTTTGATTGCAATTCGGAAAACTTCCCGAACATATCGGCCATATTTTTATTCATAATAGTCTCTTTATTTAAGATTCATAATTCAAACGAATTGCCGGTTCCGTTCATTGCTATTTAAAATTATCTAAACACATTTAGTGATTAACCTCCTTTTTCACCCCTAAATCCCCTAAAGGGGACTTGCTGTTGCTTGAATTAAAAAATGAAGTCTTATTTACAAACATCAATTTTTTAAAAGGAATTATCTTTGAAAAAGGCTGATTCTAAAAGTCCCCTTTAGGGGATTTAGGGGTCTCATCTGTTCAAGTTATAGTCCAGTTCCGCCCCAAAAAGTTCCACCAGTTTTTTTATCGCCGGATCGCGTTCCTGCAAATCTTTGAATCGCTCATAAGGGCTTTTAGACTCTTCTTCCACCGATTTATCCTTTTGAACCACACACTTAAAATGCAAAAAGGCTCCGATTTGCTGCTCCAGAATCTTGCCCAGCCGCCGCTTATTTTCCTCCACCGTTTTCTTCGCGAACTCATCATTACAGCGCAACAGCAGTTCACCATTTTTCAGCTTGACGGCATCCACCCGCTGCATCTGAAAATACAACATCTGCTGCACGTTCCGGCGCAGCTCTTCAATATAATCATCCCAGCATTCTTTAATTTCCTGCAGCGAAACGTCCTTGGGCGCTCTTTGGGGTGATGCGTTTTCTGCCCGAACCGCAACTTCCGTTTTTGTAGATGTGCCATTCGTCGTTTTCTTGCCCAGCGATG
>DASSAY010000337.1:0-4806 GCA_035699185.1 Balneolaceae bacterium
ACGCCAAACCATTGGAGCGGGTGGGGGAGAGATGCTGCTGCATTCCAATTTTCTTGATAAATTCGGGTGGCGTAGCGATGATGGTTTCGGGCTCTTGTCCCGAATATAAACGAACCATGAGTGCGACCAGCCCTTTCGTAATGGCTGCGTCGCTATCGGCTTCAAAAATGATTTTCCCATCCTCCAGCTTGGTATGCAGCCATACCTGAGATTGACATCCGCGCACCAAATTTTCTTCAACCTTGTATTTATCATCCAGCGGTCCCAGATTTCTTCCCTGTTTGATGATATGCTTATAGCGCTCAGTCCAATCGCTGAATGATTGAAATTCATCAATGATGCTTTGCTGGATTTCGAAAATAGCAGCCATAATTTCTATTGATACAATTTGTATTGCTTAAAATACAACAAAATGCTTGCAATTAATACCCCGATAACTTACGAAAAATGAGCATTCATATGCTTTTTCAGCGTTTTTATTAAACGTTTTTGTAAAGAAAGGCTTTTAATTTCTGCGCGGATTAGCTGCTGCCCTTTTTGTTCAATGATGCTGGTTTTACCCTTCACTTGAATGAGCAGGCCATTTTTATGCTTAGCTATACCCTTAAATTCTTGTCCGCCAAAAAACGCCGTATCTCCATCGCCTTCAAACCGCCCTTTTAGCGTCTCCATGTGCTTTTTAGGGAACAGCTGCCAAATTTTGATGTTGTTTAATTCATCCTTTCCATAGCCGATCAAATCCCGAAAAGCTTGATTCGCCTTCACAATATTTCCCTTCAAATCCACATCCACAACCGTCCGGTTTGCTTCTTCATGGGGACTGTCAAAATCCATTTGAGCATCCGAGACTCCATCATTCAACAACTTTCTGCCTGATATATCATGATGATAAGAAACCCAATGGGTGATGCGGCCTTCATCATTCGTCATGGGGTGAATATCCCATTGATTCACAAATTCGCTTTCGTCTTTGCGGTAATTGATCGTCTTTCCAAAAAAGGGTTTGCCTTCCGAGAGCCGTTTTTTAAGTTTGTCCAAAACATCATGATCCGTTTTGAGGCCTTGGAAAATGCGTGGCGTTTTGCCGATGATTTCGTCTTTTGAATAACCGGTTATTCCACAAAAACCATCGTTGGCGTACACAATTTTAGGCCCCGGTTCATCCAAGCCCAGCTCAGTGATTAAAATGCCGTCAAAATCACTGCTGATCGCTTCTTCCAAAAGTGCTAACTGTTCGGCCTGTCGGTCTCGTTCTTTGATGATGTTGCCAACCAGTTTTTTTAGCTCATCAAAAGATTGTTCATCCTTGCAGAGCTTTCTTAAAATATCCGGATCCAAATGTTTCATACTGAAAAATGCGCTTGTTGATAAATTTGTAGATGATTATTTATGAGTTCTCTAAAGAAAAATAGAGCTATGATACGCAGTTCTAACATAAAGCCAAACAAATATCATTCCCCATTAATTAGGTTTTTGATTCTTTTTATACTATTATTATAGTAATAAATCAACATACATTGATTATAAAATGCTTTTATGCGTCTAAAACCGTTCATTTTTGTCCTGTTTCTGCTACCGGCCTCGGGATGTTTTGTTTTTCAAAAATCTTCCGAAAATGTGCCAAAACCTCAAATGGTGCTCATCAAAGGCGGTAGTTTCAAGATGGGTGATGTCTATGGAGACGACAACCCCGATGCTCTGCCGGTCCATTCGGTAACCCTTTCCAATTTTAAAATAGGCCAATACGAAGTAACCTACCGGCAGTATGATGCGTTTGCCCGACGCACCGGACGTCCGCTCCCCCCGGCAGATTCTTTGGGCAGAGGAAATCGCGCTGTTGTTTATATCGATTGGAATGATGCCCGCGCTTTTTGCCGGTTTCACGGGGGGCGTTTACCAACAGAACAGGAATGGGAATATGCCGCTCGCAGCGGAGGTAAAAAAGTAAAATTTGCAGGCACTAATAGTGTTGACAGTCTTCACGCCTATGCATTCATAGAAAGTAATAGCGCTGCCCATTCCTTCCCGGTGGGACTCAAAAAACCAAATGCTGCGGGACTTTACGACATGAGTGGCAATGTGCTCGAATGGATTGGAGCCTACTACCCGTTGTATCCCAAAGAAGGTGAAAAACCAGAATGGGCTGATTTGAATAAACCCGGCGTACGTATTTTACGAGGAGGAAGTTTTGCAGAGCCTGCCAACATCGCCTCAACTTATTGGCGGGTAGGCATGCTTATGGACGCTAAAGCTCCTGATGTAGGTTTCCGATGTGTAGATCCATTGGAATAGGCTTTAAATGGTGGCAAGGGAAAAAGTCCCCTTTGGAGAAGGGGGATTTAGGGGATTGAAAACCGGGGAAAGGAAACTAATTACTTCAGCAGCAACTTCGCAATTGTATTCAGCTGCATATTCGAAGTCCCCTCATAAATCTGCCCGATTTTAGCATCCCGGAAGTACTTTTCAACGGGATATTCTTTCACATAGCCATAGCCGCCAAAAAGATTTACAGCCTGCGAACTAACCCGTTCGGCTACCTCCGAAGCGTGAAGCTTAGCCATTGCCGCTTCTTTCAAAAAGCGCTGGCCGTTTTCTTTGAGTCGGGCTGAATTATAAACCAACAACCGTGCGGTTTCGATATCCGTAGCCATTCTCGCCAGTTGAAACTGCACGCCTTGAAAATCAGCGATGCTTTTACCGAATTGGTTGCGCTCTTTCGTGTATTCCACGGCAGCATCAAGCGCGCCTTGTGCAACGCCGATCATTTGTGCACCGATGCCAATCCGTCCTTCATTCAGCGTTTCAATCGCTACTTTATAACCTTTGCCCACTTCACCCAGCACATTTTCTTTGGGTACTTTGCAATCTTCAAGCAAAATTTCGCAGGTTGAACTGGCACGAATGCCCAGCTTATTTTCTTTCTTTGAAACCGAAAATCCTTCAAAATCGCGTTCCACAACAAATGCAGTGATACCTTTATAACCTACATCGGGATTAATATTCGCGAAAACCAGGAAAATATCAGCTTCATTGGCATTGGTGATCCACAGTTTGGAACCGTTCAGCACAAAATGATCATCTTCTTCTTTGGCGGACGCTTTCAGCGCAAAAGCATCACTCCCCGAGCCCGCTTCTGAGAGGCAATAAGCCCCTACCTTTTCGGATGCTAACTGCGGTAAATAGCGTTCTTTAACGTCATCACTGCCCCAATTTAAAAAAGCATTGTTCACCAGCGTATTTTGCACATCCATGAACACGCCGACCGAAGCATCAACCCGCGATATTTGCTCAATAGCCACGATGGACATAAAAAATGAGCCCCCGCCACCACCGAATTTTTCGGGAATTTCAATGCCCATCAATCCCATTTCAAAAAATTGTTTTATCAGATCGGGATCAAGCTTTGCCGCTTCTTCCATCTCACTCACTTTCGGTTTGATGATGCTTTTCGCAAAATCCTTGGCCGCATCACGCAGCATCATTTCATCTTCAGTTAATGATGTAAGCGCAGGCATTTTTTGATCAATATTTTCCATAGAATAGACTTCCTTCTTCCTAAATTTCAAAATTTCACCTGAATATAGGAATTACTCATCAAAGAATGGAGTAAAATACAATGAATGTAGTTACCCCCCCAAATGAGAATTGCTATAGCGTTGAAGTTCTTTTCATCAGCCCGGCGACTTTTTTGATTACTTTTTTGATCGTTCAAAAAAGTAATAAGAATAAAAGCTGCTAACCAACTCGAAGCAACCAAAATACCTGCTTGCAAAAAATATATACTAATCGAAGCAGGCGCTTCGATGTACAGGATTTATAAAAAACGGAAACGCTCTCCAATCCGTTAGCAAAGTAAGCTTAAGCTCATTATTTTAAGAAGCTACAAATTGATCACAATATTATTATGAGCGAATCAAAAACTACTGAAAAATCACTTTTTACTGAATTTCCGCCCGTTTCTGCTGGAAAGTGGGAGGAAGTCATTGCCAAAGATTTAAAAGGAGCAGATTACAAAACCAAACTTCGCTGGCAAACGGGTGAAGGCGTTAATCCGCTGCCCTTTTATCGGCGCGAAGATACTGACCGGCGACCGCCATTGAAGCAATTTGCTCCCGATAATTCCTGGCAGATTTGTGAAACTATTTTTAAGCAGGATGTTAAAGCGGCAAATAAAGCTGCCCTTCATGCTTTAAATAACGGTGCTCAAAGTCTTGAATTTTGGCTGAACGTGTTCCCCACCGAAGGTATGATGGGCGGCGATTTGGAAGGAACTTCTCTTCAAAGTCAGGATGATTTTTCAAACCTTGTGAAAAGCGTTTCACTCGAAGAAACACCCCTTCATTTTGATGCCGGAATGGCGTCTCCCGCGCTTTTGGCTATGTTATGGAATGAAGTTCAGGAGCGGAAGTTAAATCCCGAACAAGTTAAAGCTACCTTTTCGTATGATCCTTTTTCCTTCATTCTTTTAAAGGGACGGCTGCCAAAAGCTATCAAAGATTTCAAAAAAGACATTCCCCGGATAGCAGATTTTTCCACTCAAAACCTGCCAAATATCCGTCCTTTATGCGTTGATGCACGGACTTTCCACAACAGCGGCGCAACCATCGTTCAGGAGCTCGGTTTTGTGCTGGCTTCGGCTTCGGAATATCTGGTCATGCTCACTGATAATGGTTTTGATGCAACTCAAGCAGCCAAGCTAATCCATTTTAAATTTTCTATCGGATCAAATTATTTCCTCGAAATCGCCAAGTTTCGGGCTATCCGCCTGCTTTGGAAAAATCTGGTTGAAGCTTTTTGGGGTGATGC
>DASSAY010000338.1:0-13799 GCA_035699185.1 Balneolaceae bacterium
TCAAGAATAGCCTTCCAAAGCTGCAAATTCAAGTGTGAAGGCAACAATTTTTCTAAAATTTCATCAATACCGGGTTCAAAAATATATTCGTTGTTTTCTTCGCCGGTATCTTCTTCGCCTATCAGTGAGTCAGGGTTAATAGGCAAAAGCGGCTCTACCACTCTGTTTTGGGCAATAACGGTCTTGAATTCATTATAAGCCAGGTTGATTTCATCATACTCGCCGGAAACGAATTCAGAGATCAAATCACCCATGATACCGTTAGCCTTTGCAAACTGAATATCATCAAAGAAATTAGGGAATTTAGCTTTGATGTTATAATTCCGATTAGCAAAATGGTTTACGGCTTTTCGTCCCAGGCAAATCAGCGACAGGTTTCCATCTTTTCTGTACCGGCTGTATTCGTCTTCAATCTTCTGCTCAACCACTTTGAACAAATTGCCGTTAAATCCCCCGCAAAGGCCACGATCTGAACTGATTATAACAAAAAGCACCTTTTCGGTTGAGCTTGGTTTCCGCAGAAGCACATGCTCATCAGAGGCGTTGTTAACCAGCCTGCCTACTATTTCCTGCATTTTAGAAGCATAGGGACGCGTTTCAATAATCCGGTCCTGTGCCCTTCGCAGTTTAGCCGCAGCCACCATTTTCATGGCCTTGGTAATTTGCTTCGTATTTTTTACCGATTCTATCCGGTTTCGTATGTCACGAAGGTTTGCCATGGATTAAACTTCTTCTGTAGCTGTAATTTGATCGATTACGGTACGGGCTGTTTCAACCAGCTTTTCACTGAATTCATCACTGAGCTTTCCGGTTTCCCCAAGCTTGTTCATTTCGGCATCAAACTTAACATTCACTGTTTCGAGATAGTTTTCTCCGAAGGTTTCAATCTGGCTTACTTCCAGGTTCTCAAGCAAACCTTCTGCATTTACTTTAAGCAGCGCTATTTGCTCCTGAACAGACAGCGGCTGGTAAATATCCTGTTTCAGCAATTCAACCGTACGTTCACCACGTTTTAGCTGACGCTGGGTAGCGGGATCAAGGTCTGAACCGAATTTTGCGAATGCTTCGAGCTCACGGTACTGGGCCAAATCAAGCTTCATCGTACCGGCCAGCTTTTTCATTGATTTCACCTGCGCCGATCCACCTACACGAGATACCGAGGTACCTACGTCGATAGCGGGACGAACACCGGAGTTAAACAGGTCTGTATCGAGGAAAATCTGTCCGTCAGTAATCGAAATTACGTTTGTGGGAATATAGGCCGAGACATCACCCGCCTGAGTTTCAATTACCGGCAGCGCGGTGAGTGAACCACCGCCTTTTATCAATGGACGAAGTTGCTCGGGTACATTATTCATTTGACGCGCGATGTCATCATCACTAATTATTTTCGCGGCACGCTCCAGCAAGCGGCTGTGCAGGTAGAAAACATCACCCGGGTAAGCTTCACGTCCCGGTGGACGTTTCAGCAAGAGTGAAAGCTCACGGTAAGCTACAGCCTGTTTGGAAAGATCATCATAAATCACCAGCGCATGGCGGCCGGTATCGCGGAAATACTCGCCGATGGCCGCTCCCGCGAACGGTGCGATAAAACGCATCGGGGCGGTAGAACTGGCCGGCGCCGAAACAACCACCGAATAATCGATGGCGTCATTGTCTTCCAGCGCTTTGGCGATACCTGCTACGGTCGAACCTTTTTGTCCCACTGCTACATAAATACAAAATACCGGTTTATCACTATCCTGCGTATTTTTCTGGTTGATGATGGTATCGATCGCTACCGCAGTTTTACCGGTTTGGCGGTCGCCAATAATCAGCTCACGCTGGCCGCGGCCAATGGGAATCAGGGCATCAATCGCTTTAATTCCGGTTTGTAGTGGTTCGGTTACCGGCTCGCGATAAATCACTCCGGGCGCTTTACGTTCCAGCGGAATCCGGATGGTATCACCCGAAATTGGGCCTTTTCCATCGAGGGGGTTTCCCAGCGGATCAATCACGCGACCGAGCAATCCGTCACCCACATTTATAGAAGCAATATCTTTTGTCCGGTGAACGGTATCTCCTTCATCAACGGAACTGGTAGGGCCAAAAAGTACAATACCTACGTTGTCTTCTTCGAGGTTCAATACCATTCCGCGAATGGGGTTTCCGTCTTTATCTTTAGAATCAGGCAGTTCAACAAGCTCGCCGGCCTGCACTTTGGATAAGCCATAAACACGGGCAATTCCGTCTCCCACTTCGAGGACCGTACCCACATCATAGACATCCGCTTCGTTATCAAAGCCGGATAATTGTTTTCGTAATATTGCTGAAACTTCGTCTGGTCTGACTTGATTCATTTCTGAGTATGATTTAAAACGTAATTAAATTTTTTTATTCTACAACGGTTGAAAGCAGTGATTCTTCCAGCTCCACAAGTTTGTGTTTTACGGTGCCATCGATAACAGTATCGTCGATACGTATGGCCATGCCGCCGCGCAGGCTTTCATCGATTGTGATGTTCATTTCCACCGTTTTTTGCGTTTCCTTTTCGAGCTTGGCGTGAAGCGCTTGCTGCTGGTCATCGTCTAACTCCCTGGCTACAAATACATCAATGGTGATGATTCCGGCGTACTTCTTATATAACTCGATAAAAGCTTCTGCGATTTGATTGAGCAAGCTTACCCGCTCCTTTCGTACCAGCAATTTTATAAAAAGCCGGGTTGGTTCTTCGATTTCATCAAAAAACAGTTCACTTAAGGCCGCCTTTTTATCATCGTATTTGATAATCGGGCTTTTCAAAAATATCACTAATTCGTGAGAATCTTCGAACGTGTTATGAATGAATTCAATATCATCCAAAATGCTTTCAACTTCATCCCGCTCTTTAGCGATCTCTAAAAAGGCGTTGGCGTATCTTCGGGCTGCTTTCGTTATCGGCATCTGCTTAATTTATTGAGATGTCTTTAATAAAGTTATCGACTAACTTATCGTTTTTCTGATCATCGAGCTCAGTTTCGATAATTTTGGATGCCGACTGAACAGCGAGCCGGGCCACTTCATCACGAAGTTCAACCAAAGCTCGTTTCTTTTCCTGTTCAATAGATTCGCGAGCTTCGGTGATGATCTTTTCGGCTTCCCGCTTTGATTTTTCAATGCGTTCGGCCCTGATCATTTCGGCATCATCGATAGCTTCTTTGCGGATCTGCTGAGCTTTTTTCTCGGCTTCGCGAAGGGCTTTTTCGTTATCCTTCGAGATTTCTTCTGCCCGGCTTAATGCTTTTTCTGCCGATTCAAGAGAATCTTTAATCCTGTTTTCGCGTTCTTTAAGGGCATCCATGATAAACGGTACGGCATATTTCCCCATTGCTGCGAGAAATATAACCATCGTTATAAGAACCCAGATTGCGAAGCCGCTGTTAAACGAAAGGATTCCGCCTCCTTGTAACAGTAATAGCATGATCAATTAATTTTGAATTCAGATTAACCAAGAACAAGCAGTAGACAAACAACGGCGCCGATCAATGCAACACCCTCAATAAGAGCGGCTGTCAAGATCATGGCACCACGAATATCATCGGAAGCTTCTGGCTGGCGGGCGATGCTTTCAACGGCACCTTTACCAATCATTCCGATACCAATACCGGCACCAACTGCTACGATTCCTGCTCCAATTCCTGCTGCTAATAAACCCATAATTTTTTACCTGTAGATTTAGTTTTAGTTTAGGTTATAAGTAAGTATATGAGATAAAGTTCTTAGGCATGAGCTTCAACGGGTTCTTCATGATGCTCGTGCTCTTCGACTGCCATTCCAATAAATACGGCGGAAAGCAATGTGAAAATATAAGCCTGGATGAGTCCCACAAAAGCCTTAAGCACGTATAAAAGGGCTGTTAAAGGCACAGAAAGAAAACTCACGCCAATTCCCGCAAAGGTTCCGAATAGATCCGCGAAAATAAATATTAAGCCCAGGATACAAATAATCATAATTTTGCCTGAAAGCATGTTCGCAAAAAGACGTACACACAGGGCGAAAGGTTTTGTAAACAGGCCTATAATTTCGATAGGTGTTAAAATAATACGCATAAGCGGGGGAACGCCGGGAAACCAAAAAACATGCTCCCAGTGATCTTTAGTACCGTTCCACTGGGTAATTAAAAAGGTGATGAGAGCCAAAACAGCCGTTACGGTAAGATCTGCTGTTGCGGTTGCTCCCCAAGGCAATAAACCCGCTAAATTCATAAAAGTGATAGAAACAAACATCGCAAACAGATAGGGCACAAACTTTTTGTATTTGCCCTCGGGAATATTGGATTTTGCGATATCATCCCGGATAAAAATAAAGACGGATTCAAACATATTTTGAAACCAGCCCTGAGGCTCTGTTTTGCGTCCTGCCCCCTTTTTATAGCGCCGTGCCATAGCTATGGTCACCCAAAGGGTAAAAATAACACCAAACCACACATACATAAGGTGTGATGTTATCGACATGTCTAAAGTAATTTCGGCGCCGCTGGTGGGTACAAGAGTATGGTGTTTTTCAACGAATTTGCCTGATTCTACGGCTGCTTCAGTGCTCCAATAAAAGTACCATTCGCCTTCAACTAATAAAATACGAGGCAGGGGTAGCTTATAGCCCGGCAGCGTTAAATGATTATGGTCAACTACCTTCCCAATTACATCAATAGCAGACTCTGATTCCTTTTCGGAATGCTGCTGGGCTTTACCAAGCGAGGCAAAAAATAAAACGAGCAGTAAGGTTACGAAGAATCGGCGAAAGGCCTGTTGCATTTACTTTTTAATTGTCGGTTTGCAGTAATTGGTTGATTGAAATAATCTCGATTACAGAGTGCAGAATATAAGAAATTATAAAACTAACTGTAAAAAAAATTTGATGAAATTTTATGGTCTCAAGCAAAATGATGATAGCCGCTATTACTGCTACAAACCGAAGCGCCGTTGTAATAAGGAAACGTTTATAAAAAGTCGTATTTGACTTTCTTTTAAAGCCTTTGATGCCAATAAAGTTAGCCCCCACAAACAAAAAACTGAGAAGGTAAGCCGAAACCACTGCCACGGCATATTTTGGAATAGCTAAAAGGGCAACTAAAGCCCAAAAAGCTAATCCCATCACCCCAAAAATAGTAAATTTAGCTTGTACCCTTTTCAACCGATCGCCCGCAAAGGTTATTCTTGATTTAACCGTTTGTTGAGCTTAAAGATAAGAATAAAAATATTAATGAAGCCCACTAAACAACCGACCAGCAAGAGCCATGGACTTGTTTCGAAATATGCATCAAGCCAATAGCCGATAAAAATGGGTACTAAAAGTGCACCCGCAATCTCGGCACCAAGCGAGATGTACTCCGCATAGTCGGTTAATTTTTTGCGATTTTTCAACCTTTCTTATCTTCTTTCGATAAATCTTTGCTCTTGTCTTTGGAACCAAACTTGCCGGTCAATCCATTAGACTTTGTTTTAGACTGAATTTCGCTTTTGATATTTTCATTCATATGGAATGAACCATTAATTTGCGCGCCTTCTTCAGCCAAGATGGTTTTCGTATAAATATCGCCTTCAACAATGGCAGATTTTCGGAGAATCAGCTTGTTGGTTACTTTTACTTCACCGTCAATTTTTCCGGCAATATCGGCATCCACAGCTTCGAGGTCTCCGTCTATTTTGCCTGATGATGAAACGATTATTTTACCTTTGGCCGTTGCTTCGCCGTCAAGCGTTCCGGCAATGCGTATGTCATTCTGAGTCTCAATGGTGCCTTTAAGTTTAGTACCTTCACTTATCATATTCACGGAAGGCAGATTTTTATCTGGATTATTTGTATTCATAGGTGCGGTGTTTTTTTCCTTATTGTTGTTAAACATATAGCGATTACTATTTAATTAGATATTTTTTGGGATTTTGTGGTACGCCATCTTTCCAAATTTCAAAATGCAAATGAGGACCTGAACTTAAAACGCCGACATCGCCTATCGTACCCAAAATATCACCTTTTAAAACAATATCGCCAATAGATTTGGCTAAACTTGTGGCATGTTTATAAACGGTAATGATGCCGTTATTATGCTGAACATGAATCACAAACCCATAATTGATGGTCCAGCTTTGGTCGATAACAGTTCCATCAGCAATGGCTTTAAAGGGTGTGCCTTGTTGGGTAGCAATGTCAATTCCATAATGGCCGTTAGCCGCGTTGTAACTGCGAGTTAATGTGCCGCTCACAGGATAATTGGTCGGAAATTCAGGTGCTTTTTTGAATATTTTCGAAAATATAATCTTATTCCCCGATAACATCCCGGAAGTACGTACTTCCGAAAAAGAATTTAGTTCCCAACTTTTTTGATAACTTGCATTTTGGATATTGCTGAAGCTCTCATCAACCGAGAAAGTAGTATCTTTGCCCAGCGCGATTACCTGCTGTATTTCGTATAGCTGGGCATCGCGTACTTGCAGCGAATCTTGCAGCGCTTGCACTCTTTTTGAAACTCCAATTACCCTTTTGCGGAGCGTGGCATCTTTAAGATTGTACAGCAATCCCCCCAATGGAGTGAACATCATCACCAAAAGGGTTAAAATAATCACCCCGGCCAGCGAACTGTAAAACAGCATCCACAGCTGAGCCGGTTTGAAGTGGTATGATGTTGATGATTCGGGCTGTTCGTCATCGAAAATTACGAAGGTTAGCTTTCGGTACTGGTGATGAAAAAGCCGTTTTAAAAAATCGAACATAGTTTTTTTCGGTTTATGCTTCTGGTGTTGGCCCGCGGTAATTGAAGGGAACATCAACGTGTTCATTTACAGAAATCGGGCCATTTTCTTGCTCGAAACGGCTGATGTTTTCCGACAGCGCACCTGCCAGACGTTTGGCATGATCGGGAGTGAGCACCATTCGCTTCACCACTTTGGCCTTGGGAACGCCGGGCATCACCGAAATAAAATCGAGTATAAATTCGGAGGGTGAATGCGAAATCATCACCAGGTTAGAGTAGGTTCCGTTGGCCTCCTCCTCGGGCAGCTCAATTTCCATCTGTCCCTGTTGTATCTTTTTGTTTTGATCAGGCATAATAAAATTTTGTTTGTTTGGGATTAAACGAATTTTTTTGAGTCCGGTCATCCCCCTGCGCCCCCTTCTTCCGTAGGAATGCCTTCGGCAAAAGGGGGACATTCATCTCCCTTTAGGGGAGACGATTGACTTCAGCTATTTCTGAAGTCAATCCGAGGGGTGTTCTTCACCATCCAAAAACCCGTGTTCTTTCATCCATTCATCATTAAAAATTTTGGAGACATAGCGGGTTCCGCTGTCGGGCATGATAATAACCATCATATCTCCTTCTCCAAAATCGTTATTCCGGGCATATTCGAGCGCGCCGTAAACCGCGGCTCCGCATGAACCGCCGACAAAAAGCCCCTCTTTTTTAGCGAGATCGCGGGTCATTAAAAAGGCATTTTTATCACTCACCTGAACTACATCATCGAGCAGGTCAAAATCCAAATTTCCGGCGATGATGTCTTCACCAATTCCTTCGGTTAAATAAGGGTGAATTTCATCTTTGTCAAATTCCCCGGTTTCAAAATATTTCTTGTAAACAGAGCCGTAGCTGTCCACGCCAATCGTTTTGATGTGTTCGTTCTGCTCTTTAAGATATTTAGATGTACCCGAAATCGTGCCTCCGGTTCCCATTCCCGCTGCATAATGGGTGATTTTTCCTTCGGTCTGCTCCCAAATTTCGGGACCTGTAGTTTCGTAATGGGCTTCGGCATTGCTGGGATTGTCGTATTGATTGGAATAGTATGAATTTAGTATTTCTTCACTCAATCGCTTGGCTACCGAGTAATAACTTCTGGGATCGTCCGGTTCAACATCGGTGGGACAAACTTTTACTTCGGCTCCCAGCGCTCGCAGCAGATCAATTTTAGCTTTACTCTGCTTATCGGTAGTGGTAAAAATGCAGTTGTAGCCTTTAATCGAAGCCGCCAGCGCAAGGCCCATTCCGGTATTGCCGGATGTGCCTTCAATAATAGTTCCCCCCGGTTTGATCAGTCCTTTCTTTTCGGCATCCTCAATCATTTTTATGCCAATGCGGTCTTTCACACTTTGGCCGGGATTAAAATATTCAACTTTTACAAGAATTGTGCCTTTAAGGTCTCCTGTAACATAGTTGAGTTTCACTAAGGGGGTATTGCCAATCGTTTCAAGAATGGAATTGTAATACATCAGTTAAAATGTTGGAGCTAAATGTTATTTTTTAACCGTGGAATATAGGCATTTTGTCTAAGCTCACCGAAAAAGATTAGGAATTGATTCCGTATTTATTTTTTCTTTCTCAAAACCTTGTTTTTATACTCCCTGATTGAATATCCCCTGTTCGCCTTTATAAAATCGTACAATTCCTGAATGCCGGATAAGCCGATCTCCTTTGCAAGGGTAACCGCAGAGATTTCGGGGTTATTGAGAATAACTTCGTCCAGTTTTTTGAATTTAGACCGCTGCAATATTTTTTCAGGTGAAGAACCCGTTTCCTCATTCATTTTTGTCGCAAAAGTGTCTTCAGAACAATTCATATAATCGGCCCAGTCTTTTGCTGTGGAAATTTCTGCGTGATGTTCCCATAAAATTTTTTGTGCCTCTTTAACATTAATTTCATTCATAGCAATTTTTAACAAAAAATATCTCTCTCTTCCTTTCAACTATACAAGAGGGAGCTGAAGCAACTTTGTTACTAATATTAGAAAATTCTAATATTTCCTTTTTTATCGCTGGATTTGGACAAAAATCATCCTTTATTCCAACAGCCAACTCTCGTATCTTAGCTTAAAACCGCAAAATTATATTACGTGAAATGTTTGTTGAGCAAGAAAAACCCAAAGACTTTGACTGTGGCTACAATCTCGACCTGATGATTGCCTCTTTACCACGCATTAATGATCAATCTCAAAGAATTGAGTACGCAAAACGTGCGGTAGGCTTGATTAAACAAAGCCATCCAAACTGGGTGGATAACAATGGCCGGAGTGAAGAAGCCTGGAACCATTTTTTTGAGCTGGCCGAATACGATCCTACCGAGTACGACATTTATAACCCCTTCGAGTCTGGCCAAGATGACGACGCGGAGTAATTGTTGAATGAGCGATTTATAATCAACCACCCTTCGTGCTTTTAGTGTTTTAGTGGTAAATCCCATCCTTCTAAAAAAGAATGAATTATTATGGAATGATTAATTTTCAATTTATATTGAAAATTATGAAAGTAATGACTGATATTATTCTTTAGAATGCAAAATTCCTTTTCAAATACCCTGGAATCTATAGATTTTACACTCATTAACCGGCTTGAAACCTTTGCTGCCGAATTGCTTGATCCTTCAAGTCATCAAAAATATGGCACGGTAAGCCTTCCTATAGAAGCTATCGACCCACTTTTTTACTTGGAAAAACACCGGAATGATGAGGGCTTTCAGTATTATTGGGAAAAACCTTCCGAAGAATTTGCCATCGCTGCGGGAGAAGAAATGCTTAACATTTCGGCCTCAGGCAAAGGACGCTTCCAGGCGATAAATCAACAAGTTAAAGCTATTCAGGAAACAACTTCTGAATATTCTCACTCCGGTCACCCCTGCTCGGGACTGATGTTTCTGGGCGGTTTTTCTTTTTTCGACACTATTTCGGATGAGGTTTGGAAATCATTCAAACCGGCTTCGTTTACCATTCCCAAATGGATGATTATTCGGGACGGCCGGCATCACCTGCTTACTCTCTTTTTTGATGTGCAATCTTTCTCGTCTCCTCAAAGTTTGCACCGTTATCTGTTACACAAGATTGAAGAAGTTAATCATTTCATTGCTGACACTCCTGTAGATAAGGCCAATGGCTCACAAAAAATGCCGCACCAAAACCATCTTTCGGGTGATCAGAATGTAGAGTATGAGCGCTGGATTTCATCCGTAAAAAAAGCTAAAGAGCAGATCAACCAGAACAACTTTAAGAAAATTGTTCTGGCCAGACATATTTCCCAAACTGCCCGACAAACATCACCCGTACAAATAATTAACCGGCTTCGCGGAGAATACCCCGATTGCTATAATTTTTTGATTCATCATCCTGAAGGCCGCACTTTTTTAGGTTCCACTCCCGAAAAGCTGGCTTCATTCCGGCATCAAACAATGCAAACAGAAGCGCTGGCGGGAAGTATTCAGCGGGGTGAAACATCCGCCGAAGATGCTCTGTTTGAGCAAAACCTGACCGCCAGCTCAAAAGAGCAGCACGAACATAATTTTGTCGTTAAAGACATCAATCAGCGCCTGAAGCCTTTTGTTGAACATTTTGATACAAATCAGCAGCCGGAAATTAGAAAGCTGGCCAATGTTCAGCACCTTTACACGCCCATTCGCGCGAGCCTTAAAAGCGATGTTGATATTCTTTCAATCGTGGAACAGCTTCATCCCACCCCGGCCGTAGGCGGTTATCCGCGCGAAAAGGCCGTTCCTTACATCCAGCAATTCGAAGATTTTGAACGCGGCTGGTATGCGGGTCCTATTGGATGGCTGAATACTCAAGGCCGGGGAGCATTCGGAGTGGCCATTCGCAGCGGATTGCTGACAAAATCAGATGCTCATTTTTATGCCGGTTGCGGTATTGTTGCCGATTCAGACCCCTATACAGAATGGCAAGAAACCAATCTCAAATTCCAGCCAATGCTGTCTGCTCTTTAACATGGAATCAGGAAACATAGCCTTTCGGTGGACTACCGTTTTTTTTCGCGAACTCAGCGCTTTGGGCGTAGGTCATGCCGTCATTTCGCCCGGTTCGCGTTCTACGCCTCTCACTCTTGCCGTTGCAGCTAACAAAAAATTCGAAAAGCACGTAATTCTGGATGAACGTTCTGCCGCTTTCACCGCGTTGGGAATCGGCAAAGCTACGGGAGCACCTGCCGTTTTAATTTGCACTTCGGGAACGGCCGTAGCCAACTATTTTCCCGCGGTGATTGAAGCTCGAAAATCAGGCGTGCCACTGATTTTGGCAACCGCTGACCGTCCCCCGAATTTACGCGCCACCGGAGCGAACCAGGCTATTGATCAGCTCAAAATTTTTGGTGATTATCCTGTCTTTTTTCATGAGGTAGGTGAGCCGAATGAGAGTGATACAGATCTGAACCGCCTGAAAATGCTGGCAGATCAGTCCGTAACGGCTTCACGCGAGCAAAGCGGGCCGGTGCATCTCAATTTTCCCTTTCGAAAACCTCTGGAACCTTCGGCTGATTTTCTGCAAAAGGTCATGGATGAAAATGACGCCATTCAAAATTCGAATCATAGATGGGAGCATCAAGAATCGCTTCACTTATCAGATGAACTGCAAAAAATCATTTCTTCGGCCCAAAAGCCGCTGATAATTATTGGCCCTGCCGCTCCGAAAAATGATTTGGCAACTGTCAGTGAACTGGCTGAAAAATTCCACTGTCCGGTACTTTCTGAGTCTGCGATTGACAGCGCAAATTCAATTCGCGGGTTTACCGGTTTTCTGCGAAATGATTCTCTTCAGGCTGAATTAGAACCTGACCTTATCCTCCGTTTTGGATTTCAATCCACCAGTAAAGCTTTGGAGTTTGGGCTGAAAAACTGGAAGCCAAAACATCATTTCCATTTTGTATCTACACCAGATTGGCATGATACTACGTTCACTCACGCCAACCGTATTCCCTGGCTGGGGCGTCCTGTTGCATGGGGTGAAATCAAACCGGTTGCTGAAAAAACATGGCTTGAAAAATGGAAAAAGACGGAGCAGGATTTTCAGGCTTATTATGAAAAACTCATTGCTGATGAAGCCACTCTGACCGATGGCAGCGTCTATCATCATCTTACTCCGCAAATTCCCGTGAGCCATTTTCTTGCGGTCTCCAATTCTTTTCCCGCTCGTGATATTCAGCTTTTTGGCCGGCAAAAATCTCAGATTCCGCTGTTTCTGAATCGCGGAGCCAGCGGCATTGACGGACTGACATCAACGGCCATTGGCCTTAGCCTGGGCCTTCAAAAACCGGGACTACTTTTTACCGGCGATCTCGCTTTTCTGCACGACACCAACGCGCTGCTCAACCGCGAACTATTAGAGCAGCCCTTGGTTGTGATCGTAATCAATAACAGCGGCGGATCTATTTTTAGAATGTTGCCCGTTGAGCAGCACGAGCAATTTTTTAAACCTTATTTTGAAACACCTCAATCGGTTGATGTTGAAAAGTTGGTCGATTCGTACCAGATTCCCTATCAAAAGATTGACAATCTCCAGGCTCTCAACAATTTTGATTTGCAAAACTGGATGAACCGAAGTCCCGGCCTGTCTGTCGTTGAATGTAAAACCGATGCTGATGCTTCCATGAAACTTCGAAAAAGCTTTGGAGTTTTTAGTGATGAAATTTATTGAAATCCATAATAAAAGCTACGCCTGTATACTTCATCAGCGCGAATCAAAGCTGCCTTATTTGTTAATGTTGCATGGATTTATGGGCGATCATCGCGTTTTTGATCACTTGATTAAAGATCTGAGTGAATTTTGTAATCCTGTTACCATTGATTTATTGGGACACGGAAAATCATCAAAACCGGAACAGCTGGATCATTATAATGAAACCAGCCAAATTAATGATATTTTAGGGGTGATTGAAAAGCTGGACATCACTCCTCTATTTCTGTTTGGCTACAGCATGGGTGGAAGATTGGCCTTGAAAACTGCCCTTTCATCACCCCAGACGTTTAAAGGATTGATTTTAGAAAGCACCACCTGTGGAATAGTTGACGAATATGAAAGAAAGGAACGGCGGGATAATGATGAGCAGCGGGCCCGGCAAATCGAGAAAAACTTCGAAAAATTTCTCTCTAAGTGGCAAAACCTCGAGCTTTTTCAATCACCCTTACCATCAAGCAAAAAATTAACCGATCATTATCGCGATATTCAGCACTCACAGCATCCAAACGCCATTTCGGCATCACTCCGCGGATTCGGTACCGGCTCCATGGCTCCCGCTTGCGATCAGTTAAAAAATTTAGATCTCCCCGTGTTGTTGATGGCCGGAACCGAAGATGAAAAATATCAGCGTATCAACGGTTTTATGGCAGAACAACTTCCAAAAGCCACTTTTTCATCCATAAAAGCAGGCCATAGAACCCACTTGGACAATCCCAAAGAATTTGTAAGTGAAATAAACAATTTTATATCGAGCGATAAATTCCGTTCCTAAAAACTTACTACTTAATACTCATTACTTATTACTGAATTATGAACTGGAAAACCGTTAAAGAATACGAAGACATCACTTTTAAAAAATCCAACGGTGTGGCGCGAATTGCCTTTAACCGACCTGAAATTCGCAATGCTTTTCGTCCCGAAACGCTGTTTGAACTGTTTGAAGCATTCTCGAATGTGCGCGAAGATCCCGAAATCGGCGTGGTACTTTTATCGGGTGAAGGCCCTTCGCCTAAAGATGGAAAATGGGCCTTTTGCTCCGGCGGTGATCAAAATGTACGCGGCAAAGGCGGCTATAAGGATGAAGCCGGAACCGCTCGCCTTAACGTGCTCGACCTCCAGCGGTTGATCCGTTTTATGGGCAAGCCGGTAATCGCCGTGGTTCCCGGTTGGGCTGTTGGTGGCGGACATAGCCTGCATGTAGTCTGCGATCTCACCCTTGCCAGTAAAGAGCATGCCATCTTCAAACAAACCGATGCCGATGTAGCCAGTTTTGACGGCGGATTCGGTTCTGCCCTTCTGGCGCGACAAGTGGGACAGAAAAAAGCGCGCGAAATCTTCTTTTTGGGG
>DASSAY010000339.1:0-9049 GCA_035699185.1 Balneolaceae bacterium
AGATGATTTTTCTCGATACGCCGGGAGTGATTGATCCTCGTTACGAGCTGCAAAAAGCGATGATGAAAACCGTTGACCGCGCCCGAACCGACGCCGATATCATCCTGCTAATTGTGGATGTTACCGATCCCGAAATACCGGGACGGATTTTCAAGATGTTCTCATCTATGAGAAAGAAAATTATGCTGGTCATCAACAAGATTGATAAAACTTCGGAGCAGCAGGCTGAAGCTGTGGCTTCAAAAATTCAGGAGCGGTACGATTTCGATGAAACGCTGTTTGTTTCGGCCATCAACGGAAAGGGGCTGGATCAGCTTATGGAAACCTTGAAGGCTAACATCAAGCCGGGGCCTCCTTTTTATCCCAAGGAAATGCTCAGCGAGCAGCCCGTGCGCTTTTTTGTAGCAGAACTGATTCGCGAGCAGCTATTTCTGCTCTATCACCAGGAAATTCCCTATTCATCAACCATCGATGTCATTAAATATGATGAACGCGATGACCTGGATTATATCAGTGCCGATATCATCGTGAACCGTGATTCCCAAAAAGGCATTTTAATCGGAAAAGGCGGCAAAGCGATCAAAAAGCTGGGCAAAAGTGCGCGCGAAACCATTCAGGGCTTCGTTGATAAGAAAGTCTATCTCGACCTCCACGTAAAAGTGCGCGATAAGTGGCGTGAGGATCCGAGCCGGGTTAGGCATTACGGGTATTAAGAAAGTTGGAAGTTTTAAGTGTTAAGTTTTAAGAAATAACCTCTACTTCACTGAGATAGCGCGAGCGTCTCGCTCGTGCTTATCCTATTTCACTAAATTAATTAATCAGTTATTAATTTCCCTATTCAAAAAGGTACTATTATGAAATTTAAGCGAATAACTATTAATCCTGAAATATGCGGTGGTAAACCCATTATTCGTGGGATGCGTATTCGAGTTGCCGATGTGCTGGGTTTACTTTTTAGTAGATGCTCAGCTCCCGCCATTACTCAGTGATTGGATTAACAATACAAATAAGTCATTGCCTTATTCCACCCCTAAATCCCCTAAAGGGGACTTTTAGCAACAGCTTTTTCAAAAGAAAATCCCTTTTAATAAATTACCATTTGTATATGAGGCTTACCCTCCATTTCAGGCAACAGTAAGTCCCCTTTAGGGGATTTAGGGGTGAAATTTCCCTTTACAAACAAACCAAAATCCGTATCTTCTCTTGGAAATAATATCATTACTGTATTACAGTTAATCATTGTATATCATACCTGAAAAGAATTAACTCTCCATGAAATTTTTAATGAAATCATTCAAATTCTGTATTCTGCTGATTGTAGCTGTCTTCATCAGCCAACCAACTTTTGCGCAGGAAACGCAATTCACCCGCGCCGATACGCTTCGCGGTTCTATCACTCCACAACGCGCATGGTGGGAGGTGGTTTATTATGATCTGAATGTTACTGTGATGCCTCAAGACTCTGCTATCAGAGGCTATAATAAAATCACTTATCGGGTGATTGATGAGCCGGTTGCAATGCAAATTGACCTGCAGCAACCACTCAGGATTGACCAAATCACCCAGAACGGACAGAAGCTGGATTATCATCGCGTGGGACAAAGTGCTGCTTATTTTGTAGATGTGCCGCGTGATTTGATGGAAGACTCACTTTACACCATCACCGTTTACTATCATGGGCAGCCAATTGTAGCAGAAAGGCCGCCTTGGGATGGCGGTTTTGTTTGGACTCAAGATTCACTCGGAAACCCATGGGTAACTACCGCTGTTCAAGGCTTGGGCGCCAGTGCCTGGTGGCCGAATAAAGATCACCAATCTGCCGAACCGGACAGCATGAGCATCAACATCACCGTACCCGACCCGATGGTGGATGTTTCTAACGGAAGGCTTCGGGATGTGAGTCATCATGAAAACGGGATGACGACCTATAGCTGGTTCGTTTCAAATCCTATCAACAATTATACGGTCGCGGTGAATGCCGGCAATTATGTGAATTTTACCGACACCTACGAAGGCAAAAAGGGGACTTTGGATCTGAGCTACTGGGTACTGGAAAGTGACCTGAAAAAAGCCAAAGAGCAATTTCAACAGGTAAAACCGATGATGCGCTGCTTCGAAAAATGGTTTGGCCCCTACCCTTTTTACGAGGACAGTTTTAAGCTGGTACAAGTCCCCTATTTGGGGATGGAACATCAAAGCGCAGTGGCCTATGGCAACCACTTTGAAAATGGCTATCTGGGCACCGATTTATCCGGTACCGGCTGGGGATTGAAATGGGATTTCATCATCATTCACGAATCCGCTCACGAATGGTGGGGCAACAGCATCACCAGTAAAGATATTGCGGATATGTGGGTGCACGAAAGTTTTGCCAACTATGCCGAAGGTATTTACACAGAATGCTTGTTTGGTGAAAAAGCAGGCGCCGAATATATCATCGGCTTGCGTGATCGTATTCAAAACGACCGTCCTATCATCGGCGAATACGGGGTGAATTATAGCGGCTCGGGTGATATGTATTACAAAGGCAGCAATATGTTACACACCATTCGTCATATTATTTCAGATGATTCGACCTGGAAAAGCATTTTATTGGGGCTACAAAAAGATTTCCGACACCAAACCGTGACCGGGCAGCAGATTGAAAATTATATTAACGAGCGTGTGGAATATGATCTTGATCCCGTTTTCGATCAGTATTTGCGTCATACCGAAATCCCCGTTTTCCAATATTACATTGAAAATGGTACTCTCCATTATCGTTGGATGAATGTGATTGAAGACTTCGATATGCCGATTAAAGTAACGCTCGATGAAGGCTCTTACTCCTTCATTCATCCGATTGAAGGAAAATGGAAAACAGCAGAAATTAACCTTGAAAATCCCGATTCATTTAAAGTAAATAAAAACTTTTATGTGAAAGTGGGAAAAGTAAATCGAGATTCATTTCGATAGCTACTTTTAGCACGAAAAGCACGGATTTAGTGTTTTTCGTGCTTTCATAGTATTTTTTACTTGACCCGTATTTTTTAAACGCTTAAATTTTAAGCGAAATTTAAAAGCAACGACTTTAATGAAACGATTTTCTGCAAATATTAGCGCCCTCTGTTGTATGTGTATGGCTATGTCTGTATTACATCCGGAGGCCTGAATCGTTTTAACTTTTTAAACAGATGCAAGCCCTTCGGAAGATCCGAAGGGCTTTTTTTTGTATCTGTGAATTGTTCTTTTTGACTTACTGAGCATTCTCTTATCGAGAAAGGCTGAGGGATCAGGCCCTATGACGCCTTAGCAACCGCCCTGTATATAACCTATACGAGGAAAGGTGCTAACTCCTGCTCCGGTTTTCCGGGGAAAGATGAGAAATGAGGACGATCTATGTTTATAGAATTTTAAGCCTCTTCTGAAATCTCTTTCCCCGCTAACCGCGGGCAGGGATTTCGGGAGAGGCTTTTTTATTTGGGGTAATCACGGAAACACCAAAAGCACTAAAGTTTTGTGCCTTTAGTGTTTTAGCGGTGAAAAATGAATAAGGAATCAATAACTAATCAACCAATAACAATAACAAAATGCCATGAAAACAAACGGACAACAACGTAACTACAAATTCGAAACACTGCAGCTTCATGCGGGACAGGAGCCCGATTCCGCCACGGGATCGCGCGCCGTGCCTATCTATCAAACCACATCATTCCAGTTTGATGACACCGAACATGCCGCTTCGCTCTTTGGTCTAAAAGAGTTCGGCAACATTTACACGCGAATTATGAATCCCACGAGTGATGTCTTCGAAAAACGCATCGCCGCGCTTGAAGGCGGGGCAGCAGCTGTAGCAACGGCATCGGGACAATCAGCCCAGTTTATGACTATCGCCACCATCGCGCAAGCGGGAGATAATATCGTTTCAACGCCCTTTCTTTATGGCGGCACCTATAATCAATTCAAAGTTTCCCTTCCGCGCCTCGGCATAAAGGTGAACTTCGTTGAAAATGATGATACCGAAAGCTACGAAAGGGCGATTGATGAAAATACTAAAGCCATTTTTGTTGAATCGATCGGCAATCCCCGCGGCAATGTACCCGATTTCGAAGGTCTCTCTAAAATTGCTCAAAAGCACGGCATTCCGCTGATCGTTGATAACACTTTTGGCGCGGGCGGAGCTATTTGTCAGCCCATCAAACATGGCGCGAACATCGTCACAGAATCGGCGACCAAATGGATTGGTGGTCATGGAACCAGCATCGGCGGGGTGATTATTGATGCCGGCAACTTTGATTGGGGCAACGGCAACTTTCCGGTATTCACCGAACCATCACCCGCCTATCACGGACTCAATTTCTGGGAGACATTCGGCTCTGAAGGCCCCTTCGGAAATATCGCCTTTGCCACACGTTTGCGGGTTGAGGTGCTTCGTGATTTTGGTGCAGCAGTATCACCCTTCAACAGCTTTCTGTTTTTACAGGGACTTGAAACGCTCTCATTGCGAGCCGAGCGACATTGCGAAAACACGCTGAAGTTGGCACAATGGCTTAAAAAGCATGACGCGGTTGAATGGGTGAACTATACAGGTTTAGAGGATCACCCTTATCACGAGCGGGCTAAGAAATATTTGAACCGCGGCAAATTTGGAGCCACGCTCACCTTCGGCGTAAAAGGCGGATTCGATTCAGCCCGTAGTTTCATCGAATATGTGGAGCTTTCAAGTCATGTAGCCAATGTTGGTGATACCAAAACGCTGGTCATTCATCCCGCTTCAACCACCCACCAGCAGTTGAGTGATGAAGAACAAGCATCAAGCGGCGTGAAGTCTGACCTGATTCGCGTTTCGGTAGGCATCGAACATATTGATGATATCATCGAAGATTTCGAGATCGCTTTTGACCGAATCGAGATTCCGGCGTAATCATCAGCAGCGCGCCCCGATATTTCGGGGATTCGCGCGCTAAAAGCTATAATGACACAAGCGAGACGCTTGCGCCAGGTTTATCTAAAACTAAGTAACTATTCTTCCCTCCTTGTCCCGTCCCGACAGCTGTCGGAATTATCGATGGGGGGGGCAGAAGTGCAGAGAAAATAATTAAAACTATAGAATATCGAACACCCCTCAGGCCGAATGGAGAAGTAACTCCATTCGACCATCTCCCCTCGAGGGGAGACAATTGACTTCAGTTATTCTGAAGTCAATTTGAGGGGTGTTCTACGATTTGTATTTACGGCACAATGGACAACCAGCATTCACATACATTTAAAAAACCATTCGTAACCGAATCCGGCTTCAGCATTCCTGAACCTACCATCGCTTATCAAAGCTGGGGAGCCCTTAACAAGGCTCGCAGTAATGTTATACTGGCTTGCCATGCCCTTACCGGCGATGCTTCAGCGGATGAATGGTTTGACGGCCTTTTCGGACCAGGCAAACCGCTTGACCCCGACCGGCATTTCATCATCTGCGCTAATGTTTTGGGCAGCTGCTACGGCAGCACCGGGCCAACGAGCATCAATCCTAAAAGCGGAAAAGCTTACCGCACTGATTTTCCCGCCATAACCATTCGTGATATGGTTCGCCTACAGCAGCAGTTGCTGGACGAATTGCATATTTCGAACATCGAAATGGTAATCGGCGGTTCAATGGGCGGCATGCAGGCATTGGAATGGAGTATCATGGATGAACGGGTGCAATCTGCCGTGCTAATCGGGATGGGAAAAAGTCATTCGCCCTGGGCTATCGGCATCAGCCATACTCAACGCCAGGCTATTTATAACGATCCCAATTGGAACGGCGGCTTTTACCAAGAAGAACATCGACCCGAAAAGGGCTTGGCGCTGGCGCGGATGATCGCGATGAACAGCTATCGTCAGCCTGCTGATTTTGACCAAAAGTTCGGACGCCGTCTGCAAGGCGAGAGCAAGCAGTTTCAAGTGGAGTCGTATCTGGATTACCAGGGGCAAAAGCTGGCCAAGCGGTTTGATGCCGTCTCTTATGTTCGCCTCACCCAAGCGATGGATTCGCATGATGTGGCTCGAAACCGTTCAACCTATAAACAGGTTCTGGCGAAAATTAACATTCCTATACTTGTTATCGGTATTGATTCTGATCTGCTCTATCCCGTTCAAGAACAGCACGAACTGGCAGAGCTTTTGCCCAACGCCCGGTATCGCAAGCTTAGCTCCGCCTATGGACATGATGCTTTTCTTATCGAATTCGATCAACTGAATAGAATCATCACTCCTTTTTTAATTGAAACTCCAACTTCATTGACTTTCTCCTGACTATGATTCAATCTGAGACTCATGTCCAAAGCCTTGCAATAACTTCAAAAGCCCCTCTTGCATCTCCCCTTAAAAAGGGGAGAATTCCTGCTTGTAAACTTACTATCAGCCTTAACATGGAAGAAATCTTTGTGAAGAAGAAATCCCCTCCTTTTGAAGGAGGGGTGCAGGGGTGGTTCCTTTTTAAATAAAACAAGTCAATACATTAACAGAAATATTAGAACTATTAGCCTCTAAAATGCTTACTACCGAAACCCACATTCTTAAATTTGGCGGCACCTCCCTTCAAAACAGTGCTTTTATCAAACAATCTGCCCAAATTGTTGCTGAACGGGCCGAAACCGTCCGCACCTTAGTGGTTGTTTCTGCTATTGCCGGCGCCACCGATGCTTTGATAGAAATAACAAATTACCTTGACAAAGCAACTCAATTAATCACCATACTGGAGCAGCAGCATGATGAAATCGTTTGTGAATTCATATCCCGTTCCAATGGTCAAAAGATAGCTTTGCAACGCCTTTTTGGGGAATTACGGCAGGTTATTCAGAATCATTCCCTCCGGGAAGAGAACTTTGGGGCATGGAAAGATCACATTCTTTCTATCGGAGAACGCGCTTCGGCTTTAATATTTTCGGCTGCCCTGGCTGAACATCATATTTCATCAAAACCCTTTGAGGCGTACCGGTTCATCAAAACGGATTCTAATTTCGGTGAGGCCGGAGTGAAATCAGACCAAAGCAGAAGGCTTATACAAAAAGAATTTCACGCATTGAAAGGAATTCCTGTGATAACCGGATTTATCGGGTCGGATGATGAAGATCGCATCACCACGCTTGGCCGTTCCGGTTCTGATTACACAGCTGGTTTAATTGCTGATGCCCTAAATGCCACCCATCTCGAAATATGGACTGATGTAAACGGCGTTCTCACCGCGGATCCAAAATGGGTACCTACCGCTGAACCCATAGATGCGCTGAGTTTTGATGATATTGAAGAACTCTCGGCCCACGGCGCCAATGTCATTCACCCTAAAACCATTCGCCCCATTCGAGGAAAGGTGACTTCCGTCCTTGTTAAAAATAGTTACAATCCACCGCATGCCGGCACTTTAATCACTCGCGATTTCTCGTCAAACGGTGCCCTTAAAACGATCACCGTAACGGGACCTTTTGCCTGGTTACGTGTTGATGATTGTTACGCTTATCCTCTGTTTAATAAATTGAAAGCATTATCCAAAGACCCGGATACCTTTACTTTTAAACGAGGTTCTACCTTTGAGCCTGCCCGATTTTTAATTGATCAATCTTTCTTTCTCAAAATTCAAGAGCAGTTAAAAAAGTGGGCTGACAAGTTTGACATCAACCCAAAGCTGGATATTTATAAGGTAAAAAAGTTCAGCAATCATTTTGCCAAGAGTGAACAGCTAACGAGCAGTATTTGCAATTTACTGGCTTCCAATAAAATTCAACCTTTACATATTGAACGGAACCGGGATGAGCGTTTTATTTCTTTTCTTTTCGAAAAAAAAGAGGCACGCCGAACAGCACGCCTGCTTAATGATTATTTGCATCATGATAAAAGAGTCGTCAATCTTTTTATAGCCGGATCGGGCGCCATTGGCAAAACGCTACTTCAGCAATTGAGAAAAATTAAGCCAAAAAACACAGAGTTACGGCTAATGGGAATTTGTAACAGCCGCGACTTTCTTTGGGATGATAACGGAATCGATCTTCAGCAAAACATCAGCTGGAAAGAAGCCCAAACCACAAGTAGAAATCTGTTGCTTAAGAAGCTTACACAGCCTTTCCTTCATAACCTGATATTTGTTGATGCCACCGGCAGCCCGGAAGTTGCGCGACTTTATCTGCAGCTTTTTGGAAGCAGCGTTCATGTAGTGACTCCCAGCAAACTCGCTAATACCTTCGAACAATCCTTTTTTGATGAACTCCGGGCAGAAGCGATAAATAATAACGTCTCTTTCCGTTATGAAACTACCGTAGGTGCCGGACTTCCGGTTATTTCTACCATTAAAGATCTCCAAGACAGCGGTGATGAAATCACTGAAATATCCGGCGTGGTTTCGGGCACGATGACTTATCTGTTCAACCAAGTCGAACAAGGAGTGCCCTTTAGCAAAGCGGTACTTAAAGCCCGTGAGCTTGGCTATGCCGAACCGGATCCGCGGGATGATTTATCGGGCGAAGATGTAGCACGTAAATTTTTAACCATCGCGCGAACGATGGGGCTAAAAATTGAGCGAGATGAACTAAAGGTAGAATCTCTGATTCCTGATGAGCTGCTTGATATTGACCGAACCACCTTTTTAACCCGACTGGCTGAGTATGATTCAGCATGGAAAGAACGTATTCTAAAAGCCCGAGAGCGGAATGAAACGCTTCGATACGTTGGCCAATTAAAAGACGGAAAGGTTTCAGTTGGAACTCAACCCGTGCCCGTTCATTCTCCAATGGGACAATTAAAAAGCACTGACAACATCATTCAAATTTCCTCCCGTTTTTATAATCAAACTCCCTTGGTTATTCAAGGGCCGGGAGCGGGGAAAGAAGTGACAGCTGCGGGAGTTTTGGTCGATATTTTGAAAATGGTGGAAAAGTTGTAAAGAATCATTTAAAAAAGGACCCTCAGGGTTTTGAAACCCTGAGGGTCTTAACGCGTTAAGAGGATATAAACTTTATTTTAAACTATTTAACCTTCACCCCTTTAAAAGGTTTTTTAATCTTGCCCGTCCATCCAATATCGGCGAACATGCTCATTACCA
>DASSAY010000340.1:0-3293 GCA_035699185.1 Balneolaceae bacterium
TGAATAATTTATCTTCTTCAAAGGCATCAGCCATAAATTGCAGCCCATATGGCAAGCCATTAGAATGCGTGCCGGCGGGAATGTTAATAGCGCAAATGCCTGCTAAATTTGCGGATGTGGTGTAAACATCATTCAAATACATCTGCATCGGATTTTCACTTTTGGAACCGACATCAAAAGCGGTAGTAGGCGCTGTGGGTGAAACAATGACATCTATATTTTCAAAAGCTTTCGTAAAATCCTGCTTGATAAGCTGACGAACTTTTTGCCCTTTGGCATAATAAGCATCATAATAACCGGCGCTCAAAACGTAGGTTCCAAGCATAATTCGGCGTTTTACTTCGGCACCAAAACCTTCAGTCCGACTTTTTTTGTAAAGACGGATTAAAGGAGAGTCTAAATTATCCTCTTTAGCGGCGAGTTTTAGTTGTCCGTCGCCATCGGCTCGCAGCATTTCTTCTTCAATAGCTTCTTTTTCGTGACGCAGGTCTTCTTCCACCTCATCGATATCCGCTCTATAGCCGTAGCGGATGCCGTCGTAGCGGGCCAGGTTGCTGGAGGCTTCGGCCATTGCTAAAATATAATAGGTAGAAATGGCATACTTCATATGCGGCAATTGGATAGGCACTAATTCCGCCCCCGATTGCTCCAGGTTTTTAAGCTTTTCCTGAATACCCTTACGGATTTCATCATCCAGACCTTCTCCAAAATATTCTTCCGGAACTCCAATTCGGATATTGGCATCAGGATTTTTGATAAAGTTTTGATAATCAGGAACGGTCCTGCTTGATGATGTATTATCAGCGGAATCGAACCCGGCCATCACTTTAAGCAAAGTGGCGGCGTCTTCAACGGTGTTGCTCAGGGGGCCAATGCAATCAAAGGATGAAGCGAAAGCAATCAAGCCATGGCGGGAAACGCGTCCGTAAGTGGGTTTCAACCCAACAACTCCGCAATAAGATGCAGGCTGACGAATGGATCCGCCGGTATCAGATCCCAAAGATGCGGTGCAGAAACCGGCCGCGACCGCAGCGGCGCTTCCGCCCGAAGAACCACCCGAAACTTTCGATGTATCAGCGGGATTACGAACCGACCCGTAAAAAGAGTTCTCATTCGATGAACCCATGGCGAATTCATCCATGTTAAGGCGCCCCAGCAAAATAGCGTCTTCATCTTGCAGACGTTCTATTACCGTCGCGTCATAAACGCTTTCAAAATCAGACAACATTTTTGAAGCGCAGGTAGCTTTTTTCCCTTTTTCGCAAATGAGGTCTTTCACTCCAACAACCATCCCGGCAAGTTTACCGGCTGATCCGCCATCAACCCGCTTTTGGATTTGTTCAGCCCGGGCAAGCGCCTGTTCTTCATCAAAACTGATCACAGCATTGATTTCAGGATTTTGCTGCTCAATATTCCGGATGTAATGTCCTACAATTTCTGTCAGGCTAAGGTCACCATTTTGAAGAGAATTGCGAATTGCGCTAAAGTCTGATAAATTCAATGATACAAATGCTTTAAATTATGCTTTCTTTTGGCTTTCGCCCTCTTCTTTTGCAGTATCTTTTCGGCTTTTAAAATCTTCTTTTTTGCCCTGTTCAAGCTCTTTTTTTATCTCATCTGAGGCTTTGCGAAATTCATTCATTCCCTGGCCTATGCCGCGCGCAAGCTCAGGAATTCTTTTCGCACCAAAAAACAGGAGGATAACCAGAATGATGATTACAATTTCCATGCCGCCAAAACTTCCCATAAAATATTCCTCTTTTTTTTCTGTTATAACATCTAATTGCGAAAGATAAGAATTATTTTTTACACCTTTCAGTTCAAGATGAAAAAAATATTGACTACTTTTGCAAAAAATACTTGAATTTAATGTTGGAAACCTTTTTATAAAGACTACATATTTTATTTAAAATTAAAAACGTAACAAGAACTATTATTTATGATTTGGACTGTTGAATTAGCGGCGGTTTTGGACGACGCTCCCTTTCCCGCAAACCGTGAAGAACTTATTGAGTGGGCTGAAAGAAATGGATCACCCCAACAGGTACTTGATAACCTTAGAGAGCTTGATGAAATCGAAGAAGGGGAAGAAATGGTTTATGAGGGGATTGAAGATATCTGGCCGGACTACATCCGCAAAGAAGATTTTTTCCACAATGAAGAAGATGAAGGCTTTGATTATGATGATGTATAATCTTCACTCTTAAAGATTTAATTTAAGCGGTTGCTCGGTTAAAGGGCGACCGTTTTTTTTGAACTTTCATAATACCTTTCATTGTCTTCTAACCAAAAAGCTGCGCCCCTACTTTTACTTCTACTACTTTTGGAATGCATGGTTATTGCTGTTCCCGGCATTGCTGTGGCTCAAAACAGCCCGGCTTTAAGCGATACCACCGACAAAGTGGTGCGTTCTATCCGCTTTGTAGGCAACGAGCATGTTTCGGATAACACCCTCGAAGAGCTGATCCGTACACATACCAACCGCGAATTTTTAGGCATCCCTCGGTTTACGCCCTGGTATTTTATCTGGCAGCTTACCGGTACCTTTGGTGAGCCTCCGGCCCTGCTCAACCATGCCACCGTAGTAAACGATATTGAACGAATCGAGCAATACTACCAATCCATTGGTTTTTTAAATGCTGCTGTTGATACAAGTATTGTCGAATTTAAAGAAGATCGGGTTGAAGTTTCTTTTTTGATTAGTGAAGGACATCCCTTTACCATCAAAACGCTTCGTTATACGGGCATGCCGCAGTTTAAAGATTCAACCAAGGTGCCGAATTTTCTCAAAGAAAGTCCGCTTACCAGTAAGCCCCTTAATGATTCTACCTACCTCGTAAATGAACGCTATTCCGAAAATAGCCTTACCCAAGAACGCCTTCGAATTATCAACTTCCTCAAAAACAATGGTTATGCGGCCGTTCAGCGCGATTCTGTGAATGTACTCATCAAAACAGATTCAACTAATCAGTACCGGCTTCATGCGCTTTTTGCCATAGATTCGGGACAAAAGTATACCTTTGGTGATTTGTATATCAGCCTTGCCGGGCCGGGTGATGAAATTAACTACCAGGAGAAAGATACTGTCAGCCGCGCGCCCGTTACTAAGGGTGATAACAGCATTTACCTTAGAAAAGAGAAGTCGGCTCAAACCGATTTCAGCCTGCTGACCGACCAAATTCTGTTTACGCCGGGAGCCACCTTCAACAATGCACTTTATATTCGTACCATTAACGAATTCCAAAACCTGGGCATGCTCACTGTCAACCAATTTGGGTTGAGCAAGGACGGTT
>DASSAY010000341.1:0-6383 GCA_035699185.1 Balneolaceae bacterium
GATAATGCCAAGAAAATGATTGAAGAAGGTTTTGAAGTGGATGGCGAGACCTTAACCAAAGGTTCTGAAGCTCATAAAGCCGCCGTTGTGGGTGATACGGTAGGTGATCCTTTCAAAGATACATCAGGCCCTTCACTCAACATCCTTATAAAACTGATGGCGGTAGTAGCCCTTGTTATTGCTACGCTTATTTAAAGTGTAATAAACACTCCGTTTTAAAGCCTTGCAGCTGATTGGTTGCAGGGCTTTTTTTTGTTTAGGTCGAAGGTCGAAGGTCATAGGTCAAGTTACCTTGTCACTTAGCCGCTTGGTCCCCTAAAATAATTCGTATATTCGAGCATCGTCCCAATATGGAATACGAAATACTTTTTCAATGGATATTTTTAAACTCTTCTTCAATCACGATCAGCGGCTGGATAAGCTGGCCAGGCGAAATGCCAATAAAACGCAAGGCGAAATTGAATCTACTCTTGCTGATTTCATGAAGCCGGATCTCACCTACTCAAAGTTTTACATCACAGGCACACGATTAGAAAAAGACCAATTTGGATTGAATACGCTCTCGAAAAGTGATGAAGTGATCAAGCAATTGAGTGAAGTTTTTGAAGGTCGCGCCATTCACTCGGCTTCAGGCAACTTCAAATCACTCCAAAAAGCACTGGCTGAAACTCAAATTGGAAACGCTTTAATCATCAGTGATTCAGATAGAGACTTTGATTTTGGTGAGCTCGAAATAGATGATGAATCGAATATCGGGCACAAAAAAGAAGAACTGAGTATGGTGCTCAAAACAGGTGCTTATATTCTTTATAAGGAACAGGCACATCATGGTTATGACATCCATTTACTCTCTCTGAAAAATATTTATGCTGATTTATTTCAATCCTTCAAACCGCTGGTTGATGATCATTTCCGCTTCTTCAGCATCAACAGTAAGCGCATGCGTTCGGAACGCCATTTCTATTTTGAAACCTGGACTTTAGATAAACCTCCGCACGGTGCTGAGGAAGTTTTTAAAGAAACGGTTTTATAAGAACAGACGGCAGAAGTGAAAAGGCAAACGGCAAAAGCTATCCTTCTCGCTTCTTGCTCATCAAGCATCATTCAAATGGCTAATAATCAGCAATCGCGGACTGGTTTTGGGGTCAAATTCAGTGCCGTTATAGTCCCCGAAAACATGATCGATTATTAGCTCTCTCTTCTTCATTTCCTGTTTAAACCAGATTAAGCCATAAAGTTTTACCCTCTCAGAATACTTTTGTTGGCCGTTAATTTTGTCGCCTGAGAAGGTGATTTCTTTGTGAATAGCATTGTTATCAATAAATCGTTTAATCTCATATTGAATACCACGAAAGGATCCTTCATCATTTGGGCTGAAGGAACTTCTGACTTTCTCGGCATTTAAAAAATCCAGCACAAAGATGCCGTCGGGTTTTAGCATCTTTTTTACGCTGTCGAAAACGCTCGCATTTTCTTCATCAGTGCGAAAGTAGCCAAAAGTGGTGAACAGGTTTACGATGGCATCAAAGGTTTCCGGAAGCGGATTACGCATATCGCGCACTTGAAAAGTAAGATTACCCAGCCCCTGGTCGGCTGCTTTTTGGCGCGCCGTTTCGATGGCCTGTTCCGAAAGATCGATACCCGTAACCTGATATCCCTTTTTGTATAAATTAATAGAATGCCTTCCACGTCCGCAGCCAAGATCTAATACTTTTGATCTTTTGTCCAAAGGCAGCGTCTCCTCCAGTAATTCGATCAGCCGGGCTGCCTCCTTTTCATCCCGGTTGGCGTATAATTTTTCATAAAGCGGACTGTCAAACCACTCTTCAAACCAATTCATAACTCCTTTTTTTAAGTTGAAGCCCTATATAAGCGAAACTACGGGCTTATTGCAAATTTTGATTTTTATATTTCAAAAGCTTTTAGTTACTTAGACTTAACAGTGTTAACTTTTTGAGGTATAAATTAATCCATTTGATCATCTTTTAACATATCTATTAACATAAATCATAATTCTATGCGTAGAATAATAGCTACATTAAGTCTTGTTTTCTTATGCTCCGCTTCGGCTTATTCAAGCGGCTTTTCTATTTATGAAGCCAGCGTTCGAGCGAACGGAATGCTGGGAGCTTTTTCTGCTTATGCGAATCACGTTTCCACCATCTTTTATAACCCGGCAGGACTTGCGGGTCTCGACGGTTTTCGCTTTAGCGGCGGAGTAAGTATTATTGCCCCGCGATCAAGCTTTCGCAACCTCTCGCCTTTAGCCCCGGCGGGACAAAAAACGGTCATGGAAGAACAGAATTTTCTTGTTCCAAATATGTATGCTTCATACCAAGTTGCCGAAGGCCTGACCGTCGGCCTCGGAATTTATGCTCCCTTTGGTTTGGGATCTAAGTGGCCGGCCGACTGGGTGGGGCGAGGTTCATCTATTGAAGCCAACGTTCAAACGCTCTTCGCCAATCCGGCTATCGGCTATAAACTGCCCGATTTGGGTATTGGTGAAATAAAAATCGGTGCCGGCTTGAGAGTGGCTTTTCATGGAACGGTTAAGCTAAGCCGTGCTGTGCAGAACTTCACTCCCGAAGGTACTTTTGCGATGGAAGGTGAGCTGAAAGAACCTGCCTATGGCTTTAATGCAGGCATCCTTTATGAACCCGTTGAAAACGTTACTTTAGGTTTTACCTACCGGAGTGAAGTGACTGTTGCCTTTGAAGGTGATGCCGAATTCAACAATTTACCGGTAGGTTTTCCAGCAGGCGGCACTCAAGGCAGCGCCGAAATCACCCTGCCGGCAAGTTATGTAATTGCTCTTAATGTTGAACCCATTGGCGGCCTCACTACAGAGCTTGATTATGTATGGTTCGGATGGTCCAGCTATGATGAACTTACCATAACATTTGATCAGCCTATAGTAGCATTGGGAGGAAACTCCATTACCAGTGTGCGGAATTTTAAAGACTCATGGCAACTGCGGTTTGGGGCAGAATATTCAAAGATTCCGGTTGAAGGTCTGACTGTTCGCGCGGGTATCGGTTTTGATAAAAATCCTATTCGTGAACGCTATGTGGATCCCACTCTGCCCGATGCCGATCGCTGGGAATATTCCGTAGGCCTTACCTACAGCCTCACCGATTACTTGGATA
Organism: Balneolaceae bacterium; assembly: GCA_035699185.1. Taxonomy (GTDB): domain Bacteria; phylum Bacteroidota; class Rhodothermia; order Balneolales; family Balneolaceae; genus Fodinibius. Next base: position 3,147 of record DASSAY010000341.1, read on the forward strand.
TTGACGCCTCATATATTTTTATAAGGGCTAACCAACGTAAAGTCACGAATACCTATGAAGGCGGAATTGACGGAGTATATACCACTTACGCAAATATCCCCGGTTTGGGTATCAGCCTGCAATTTTAATTGATCTAAGAGGACCAACATCATGAATTATTCTAAAAAAATATTGAAAAGAATTCTGCCGCTGATCGCCGTTATTGTGATGGCTGCCGGCTGTAAAGATTATCAAGACCTAAACCTGGAGCCGGTTCAGTCGGGTGAAGCTGATTTTAGCACCTATGTGGCTGTTGGAAACAGTATCACCGCGGGCTTTCAAAGCAATGCGCTTTATGAATCGGCCCAGCGATTCTCGTATCCTAATTTATTGGCCCGCGCAATGCGCTTGGAAGATTTTGAGCAGCCTTTAATCAGTGATCCGGGAATCGGTGATCCGGGACGCATTGAATTGGTAAACCTGCAAGAAAGTATCACCACTTTTAATACCAGTCAGGGTAAACCGATTAACACAGGCATTGGACGTCCTTATAATAATGTTGGTGTTCCGGGAATTAAAATTGATGCTTACTTAGATGGTGCTCCTGCCAATCCCTTCTACCCGCTTATTGTAAATAGTGGAACTCCAACCGAGCCCCTGCCAAATATCCATCAAGCTCTGGAAATCTTGCAACCTACGCTGGTAACTTTCTGGCTTGGTAATAATGATGTTCTGGGCTACGTAACCAGCGGAGGTTTAATTTCATTTACCAATCCCGCTGACTTTCAAACCCAGTATGTATCATCCATCACGGCAATTCAGAATTTAGAATCAGATCCTACCGTAGTAACGGTAAATATTCCATCGGTCTCATCCATCGCCTTTACTACTACCGTAGGACCGCAGTTCCAGGCTACTATTGCTAATAACAATCAGGTGCCAGGTATTGTGGTTCAAAAAACCTTTTACGAGGCCACTCCCACTATCGGGGCTGAAGAAAACCGGCAACCTGCGGCCTTAATTGCTAAAGAAAACCTGGATAATCCTGATATGGCACTGATTTTGTTAACGGGAAAAGATTACCTGCCTTATCTGGGCGTCAGCGCATTTCCCCAGGCACCTACTTACAATCAGGCGGCGGTTGAAGCCATTTTAAACTATTGGCGAGGGTATATTGTGAATGCCGGGCTTGCTACGGAAGAACAAGCGGCTGCCCTCACTCAACAACAAATTGAAGATATGATGACCCAGATTACCATTGGTCAATATCAGCAAACATTTGGTTCGGCTGATGCGGCCGTTTTTGCTGCTAATTATCCGGGCTTTGATTTTAATCAGCCTTTTGGATTAAGCCCGCAAAATCCATTTCCCAACCAATTTGTGCTTGACTCTAATGAAATATCAATCGCAAATACGGTCACCGGCATCTTCAATTCAGTAATAGCCACACAAGGCGATCTTCAGTTTGACGTAAACAGCTTCTTTAACAATATAGTTGAACAAGGCAGTTACGTTACACCTTCGGGCTTAACACTTACTCCTGAAATTGGAAGCCTCTTCAGTTTGGATGGAATTCATCCTTCCAATCAGGCACACGCCGTTATTGCAAACAAAATAATAGAAGTTTTAAACAGCGGTACCGGGTCTAATATAGAAAGGATCGATGTATCAAAAATCCCGCAGGGTATTCCCGTTGCCTCGGGAGCCGTTGTGGCTAATTAATGGATTAGGAACTATATGATTTAAAAGGGAGTCGTTAATAACGGCTCCCTTTTTATTTATTTCAAAAGCTCTGCTCAGTTTGTATCTTCCGCTGAATTAATTGATTTGCGAGTATGACTTTCACAGAAAAACTTAAATCAGCGGTACAAAAATATCACTCTACTCTTTGTGTGGGGCTCGACCCTAATCTTGATTTGCTCCCTGATACAATTAAGAATCGAGATGCAAAACCCGCTCAAAAAGTAACCGCTTTTCTTAAACGGGTGATTGATGTAACTCATCCGCACTGCGCCGCTTACAAACCCAACTTAGGGTTTTTCGAAGCGCTGGGAGTTGCCGGTTGGCAAAGTTTTCAGCAAATTTTAGATTACATTCCTGATGATAAAATCATCATTGCCGATGCTAAAAGGGGTGATATCAGCTCAACCGCCGAACATTATGCGAAGGCTTTTTTTGAAAAGTTTGAAGTTGATGCCATCACCCTAAACCCGTTAATGGGGTTTGAAACGCTGAATCCTTTTCTGAATGATTCATCCAAAGGAGTTTATATTTTGGCGTTGACATCAAATCCCGGTGCAAGTGATATCTTGCTTCAAAAGTTTTCATCAGGCCAAACCGTTTCGGCTTATATTGTTGAACAGCTCAACCAAAAGCAGCAGCAAAGCCAATCATTAATCGGAATGGTTGTGGGAGCGACCAAAACAGCGGATTTGCAATCCGTTATTCAACCTTTTTCTGAAGCTCCACTGCTCATTCCGGGCGTGGGTAAACAAGGCGGTTCGGTTGATGAACTGGCAAGTGTGCTGGAAAACCATTCCGGAATTCCTCTTATTAATTCCAGCCGGAGCATTATTTATGCGGGGAATAAATCTCAGGATTGGGATGATAACGTTAAAGAAGCCGCAAAAAATTTGAAATTACAATTAGGCAAAATTACTCAACGATATGTCTGACAAGCTATCAAAGACCGTTATCATTTATACAGACGGCGCTTGCAGCGGAAACCCGGGGCCGGGCGGATGGGCGGCTCTTTTGGAATGGAAAGGAAAAGAAAAGGTAATTACCGGGGGAGCGTCTCACACCACCAATAACCGGATGGAGATGCGCGCCGTAATCGAAGCTTTCAGCGCTGTGAAGAAACCCTGCCACATTAAAATTCACAGCGATAGTGCACTTATTGTCAACGCTTTCACCCAAGGATGGGTTGACAGCTGGCTGAGGCGAAACTGGAAAAAATCCAATAAGAAACCGGTCGAAAATCAGGATTTGTGGCAGGAAATGCTAACCGCTATGCAGCCGCACGATGTGGAGTGGATTAAGGTGAAGGGACATTCTGATAATGAGCGTAATAACCGAGTGGACCGGCTGGCGGTGGAAGCTTGTCAAAAGTATAAAGTATAAAGTATAAAGTATAAAATGTAGGTAGAAAGTACTTTTTACTTTATACCTTCTACTTTTTTACTAAGACTTGCAAACGGCTTTAAGTTCATATCCGAAAACATCTCTCTTTGCGCCATCATAAAGCCGGTAACTGCA
>DASSAY010000342.1:0-3155 GCA_035699185.1 Balneolaceae bacterium
GCCCATTCCACGGCTTTGGCAAAACCGCCGCGAAGATTGCTGCTCAGTCCGGTTCCCAGCATACCGTCGACAATGAAGTCGAAGCCGGAATTAGGGTTGAATTCATCCCAGCTTTCAAAAATGGTTAAAATTTGGGGTGAAGCGAACTTTTTAAGGAGTTCAAAATTCTTTTGGGCATCAGCAGAGAGATCATCAATCCCGCTTAAAAAAACAATAGTTGCTTTTATTTGATGCTGAGCCAGATACCGGGCTACGACCAGCGCATCGCCCGCATTGTTTCCTTTTCCGCAAAGGTATAGCCCGTGATTGAAGTCTTTTTCTTCGCTCAATAAAATTTTAGCAGCCGAAGAACCGGCCACTTCCATCAGAGTAAAGCTGTTAATGCCTAATTCAACCTGAGCGCGGCGGTCAATTTCGCGGCTTAGGGCAGTATCGAGCAGATAATGGGAGACGGGAGCCTTCATGTTACCACCAATTAATGAGCAGGCTTAGCTCGATGACAGTGAGCAAAAAACCGGCAAACGCGCCTCCCAGCAGCTCGCTCAGGCTATGGATATTAAGGCGATAGCGCGCCCACACGACGAGCGGTATAAGGATCAGGAGCACAAAACCCGGCAGGACATCACCCCAAATTACAGATGTCGATATACCGAGATAAGAAAAAGCAAAAAAGACGGCCCCCGCGGTTGAAAGTGCAGCTGTGTGAATACTCATTTTCCATTTTAAGTTGATCAAAAAGCCAATAGATGGATTTAACAGAAATACCAGGGCGAGGGTTCCCGGCAGCGGGTGTGCGAAGACGGGGATGAAGCGGAGGCAGAGAAAAGCGACAGCGGCGCAGGCAATGGAAAATAGAAACAGGCGTCCGCGTGAGCGGCGTTCGGGCAGATCAACGGAGGTGATGTGGTTTTTCTTGAGCAGGTAAAAGGTGGCGGAGACGGGGATGAGCGTGTACAGGAGCAGACAGAGGCCGATGATGAGGGTGAGGGATGGCAGGCCGAGCATCCAGCTTGACAGGCCAATGACTATCGGCGGCAGAAACAGCGGGTTGATGAGATCGGAAACCAGCCGGGCTATAGCTTTGCCCGATAGCTTGTGGGTGGTTTTATTGTATGCTGGTAATAAATTCAAATGTTAGTGGTTTTTAAGAAGTGGCAGGAGGCGGTAGCAGGATGCAGTTTTTGCCCTGCCTCGTGCCAACTGCCACTGTCTCCTGACTAATACGCTCTGGCAAAGAGTACTTTCTGTTTCGAAGGCTTGCCGGTAACCATGCATTTTCCCGGTTCCCCGCCTTCTAAAGGGATACAACGAATGGTAGCTTTGGTTTCGTCTTTAATTTTTTCTTCGGTTTCGGCCGTGCCGTCCCAATGCGCATAAACAAAGCCGCCTTCATTTTCGATGATTTTCTTGAATTCATCATAAGAATCCACAGAATGGGTGTTTTGGGTGATGCGTTCTTGGGCCGATTTAAACAGTTCATTTTGAATGGTTTTAAGCAAATCGGCCGCTTTTTGAGCAATTCCTTCGCGGCTGACAATATTTTTGTCGCGCGTATCCCGCCGCGCCAGTTCAACGTTGTTGTTCTCCAAGTCACGGGGACCGATCGTGATACGCAGGGGGATTCCCGCGGCTTCGTGCTCATTAAACTTCCAGCCGGGACTCATATTCTCGCGGTCGTCGAGCTTCACCCGGACATCCAAATCTTTAAGCTCGGCTATAATTTTATCGCCATATTCGAGGACCGCTGATTTTTGCTCATCATTCTTCCAGATAGGTACAATCACCACCTGGTTCGGGGCCAGTTTCGGGGGCAGCACAAGGCCCTGATCGTCGGAATGGGTCATAATCAGTCCGCCGATTAAGCGGGTTGAAACGCCCCAGCTCGTTGCCCAGACATACTCATGCTCGCCTTCCGCGCTTTGGAATTTCACATCAAAAGCTTTGGCGAAATTTTGTCCCAAAAAGTGGGAAGTTCCCGCTTGCAGTGCTTTATTATCCTGAAGCAACGTTTCAATACAATAGGTATCCACCGCGCCTGCAAAACGTTCGGATTCGGTTTTCACGCCTTTGATGACAGGCATCGCCATAAAATCTTCGGCAAAGGTGCTATAAACATTCAGCATTTTTCGGGTTTCGTCAACCGCTTCTTCTTTGGTAGCATGAGCCGTGTGTCCCTCTTGCCAGAGGAATTCCATGGTTCGTAAAAACAGGCGGGTCCGCATTTCCCACCGCACTACATTCGCCCATTGGTTGATGAGAATGGGCAGATCGCGGTAAGATTGAATCCAGTTGCGGTATGAATCCCAGATAATGGTTTCGGAAGTAGGGCGAACAATCAGTTCTTCATCAAGGCGTGATTCTGGATCCACTTCCACCCCGCCATCCACGCTTTTGAGACGGCTGTGCGTAACTACCGCGCATTCTTTGGCAAAACCTTCCACATGCTGAGCTTCTCTGGAAAGAAATGATTTGGGGATGAACAGCGGGAAATAAGCGTTCTCATGGCCGGTATCTTTGAACATTTGATCAAGCACTCCCTTCATATTTTCCCAGAGAGCAAAGCCATTGGGACGAATAACCATGCATCCTCGCACGGGAGAGTGATCAGCCAGTTTTGCCTCGCGGATTACATCCTGGTACCATTGGGAAAAATCTTGTTCTTTAGTTGTGATCTTTTTTGCCATGAGAAATCTGTAAAAGTGCTTTTGAAATACGAATAAATATGGATGCTAAAAATAAGGTGAATTAAAGGATGCTCAAAAAGAAGTTTTGGAAAAGATGGAGCGATATTTGCGCGTTATTGATGAGAAGAGCAATAAGCAAAAAAATATAGAAGGGGACTTAATTTTAAATCAGAAAAGCTTTATATTTGGCAACTCTTGATGCCGTGGTAGCTCAGTTGGTGAGAGCGTCGGATTCATAACCCGGAGGTCGGCGGTTCGAATCCGCCCCACGGTACTGCTATGAACCACGGAAACACTAAAATCACAAAAGATATATTTTAGTGCTTTCCGTGCTTTTGTGGTAAAAATATTAGGCAAAAAAATTGGCAGCCATCCCTTCACAGATAGCTGCCATATATCATCTACAGACGGCTATTACCCCATTTGCGCTACTAACTTACAAGGGTTGGCGCTTCCAATCAATACGGATAA
>DASSAY010000343.1:0-6465 GCA_035699185.1 Balneolaceae bacterium
AATACTCTTGCCGTTATTTTGGAACCGGTGCAGGGTGAGGGCGGCGTTCGCCCCGTTAGTGAAAGATATATGAAGCGAGTGCGGGAGCTATGCGACAAACATGATATTTTGATGATTCTTGACGAAATACAATCAGGCATCGGGCGGACAGGAAAGATGTTCGCCTACCAGCATTATGGCATCAAACCGGATATTGTAGCATCTGCCAAAGCGCTGGGCAATGGTTTTCCCATCGGCGCGGTGATTGCGAAAAAAGAAGCCGGTGATGTTTTTGAACACGGGAATCATGGCACTACTTATGGCGGAAATCCGCTGGCCTGCGCCGCTGCCAATGCGGTGCTTTCGGTAATGCAGGATGAAGGTATTCCGGAAAAAGCGGCTCAAAGCGGCGCTTACTTTATGAGTCGCCTGAATGATTTAGCCGAAGAGTTAGATTGCATCAAAAATGTACGCGGCAAAGGCTTGATGATTGGCGTTGAAATAAGCTTAGACGGCCGCTTAGTAGTTGAGGGAATGATGAGAAGGGGCGTTCTATCGAACTTTGTATCGGGAGACATCATTCGTTTTGTGCCGCCTTTGATTATCACCCGAGGGCAAATTGATAGGGTGGTTGATGTATTAGCGGAAGCTTGCCGGGAACAAATGGGAACGGCAAACGAATAAAATTCAGCAGAACAAAAGGCGCTGTTTTGGGTTTAAGTGGTTGAATGCATTCAACCAAAAAAGGAGTAATTATGGCTTTAATATCAAGAAATGATTTGCATTATACCGATTATGACTGGTTTTCTAATCCAACCGTAGAACCGCGTTTTCATGGGCCTGCTGATAATAACGCCTTCGACAAAACCGACGGCAACGATGTGTTATATGTGATTAATGAATATGCTGATGAGAATGATATACGGGATAAAAAGCACGCCTTGAAACTGGAAAGGGAAATTCGTCAGCATATGGCAAAAGATATAAGCACACAACGCGATGTTATGGATTGGCTAAAATCAATTTTCAGAAAATAAGTAATTGGTAAGGGGCGGGACCATTGCGTGAGAGCTGAAAGCGCTGACAGGAATCAGAAATTCACTGTTTTCATTCAGCAATAAAAAAACCCGCATCTGAAAAGAAGCGGGCTTTAAGCAGTTTAAGCGACTACAAAATTACTTGTAATCAAGGCTGCGTACGTCGGTTGCACTTAGACCCTTTGGAGTTTCTTCGACGTTGAATTCTACATTTTCTCCGTCTTCGAGACCTTGATTATAATCTAAATTTTCTACGTTGTTTCTGTGGACGAATACATCTTTGCTTCCGTCCTCAGGTTCGATAAATCCAAAACCTTTTTCAACATCGAACCATTTTACTTTACCTTGTTGTGCCATTTGAACTAACTATTGATTTTATTCACCTTAGGTTCCGTCTCTCGAGAAGAATTGATTAAGCTTCATCCAGAAAACATCACTGCAGGCAGGATTAAATATAACGCCTAAAGTTACGGTTCATGAAAGCAAAAATCCATATTAATTTGCCGAAGTTTAGAAAAAAACTGTCATTAACGATAATGGCAGGCGATTGTAGCTATTGTTTTGGCATAGGTGTAGTAAATCATTATAATTATTTTATAGTAAATAAAGATGAAAATAAACACACTTTGCATTAAATTGATTTTTCAAAGCATTGTTATTAAACAATTACTAATTAAAAGTAGGATATTATGAATATAAAAAAGCTACTATTAGCATCTGTAACCTTAGCATTATTGATGGGAACCGTTCCGCAGGCTGCCGCGGCACAGTGGAGTATCGGCGCTTCTTATCAAATTCGTGAAGAAGCTCCCGAAAACGGTTTTGGCATTCGCCTTGAACGTGAACTTTTGGGTGCGGCACCGGTATTAAATTTAGCCTTGCAGGCTCATTTCAGCTATTTTAGTGCTGATAATTATTTGGGCGCAAATGATATTACTTATGGCGAAGTTGAAAATTACGACTATGGCATCGCAGCTTTAGGCGGTGTTTCGTTAGGACTTATTTCTCCCTATATAGGCCTTGGCTTGGGTTCTACCACTTTTGAGTTAGGTGATGAAGCCGATCTCCCCGGTGAAGGTTCTGATAGCAGCTTGTACTGGAATGGATTTATAGGCGCTAAAATTAGTCCCATTCCCGTTGTGAAACCGTTTGTAGAGTATCGCATTCAATCGACCCAGGAGTTTGAAGATCTGGGTGAAAGTGATATGGGCAACGGAAGGCTGATTTTCGGTATTTATATCGCTTTTTAATAAAAATATATAAAAATCGCTTGGCGGTCGTTAAATAAGCGTCCGCCTTTTTTATTATTCAAGGAGGCTTTGCAAAACTCTTTTGTCATTGCGAACGGAGTGTGCAATCTCCCCTCTAAGCCTTAACAAGGAGATTGCTTCGCCCTGCTCGCAATGACAGCACGTATTATATAGTTTTGCAAAGCCTCCTATTCAAAATTAGTAAAAAAGAAGTTCGCTTTGTTTATTTGAATGCAAATAACTTTTGCCTTGTTGCGTAAACTATGACAAGGTTTTTATGATTTATGGCTGAAGCAAAAACTACATATAATTTGGACCTGGATGAATATCCTCTTGATCCGCCTCAACAAAATGATTTGGATGAGCTGCTAAAAGTATGCCGCGAGCATCTGGATGAAGTGGATGAACAGATGATTGCCCGTGCTTTCAAACTTTGTTATGCTTCTCATAAAGGCATCAAACGGGCTTCGGGTGAACCGTATTACTATCATCCCGTGGCGGTGGCTAAAATTGTAGCTTCAGAAATTAATATTGATGATGTTTCCGTAGTAGCCGCGCTGTTGCACGATACGGTTGAAGACACCGAAGTAGCGCTTGATGTTATTCGTGAGCAATTTGGTGATGTGGTTGCGCATTTGATTGACGGTGTGACCAAAATTTCGGGTGTTTTCAAAAGCCGCGATACCAAGCAGGCCGAAACCTTTATGAAGTTGCTGCTTTCGATGGCTGAAGACATCCGCGTAGTGCTGATGAAATTTGCTGATCGCCTGCACAACATGCGAACTATTCAGCATCTGCCGCGTGAGAAACAGTTGCAGAAAGCCACCGAAACCATGGAGCTTTACGCACCCCTGGCTCATCGCTTTGGACTTTTTAGTATCAAAAGTGAGCTTGAAGATCTTTGTTTTAAGGTTATTGACCCCAATTCGTATAAATTTATTGCCCGGAAGCTGCGCGAAAAGAAGGAATCGCGGGAAGCTTTTATCGAAGAGTTTATGCAGCCCGTGCAGGATGAACTGGGAAAGCAGGGCTTCACTTTTGAAATAAAAGGGCGCCCCAAGCATATTTATTCGATTTTTCGAAAAATGCAGCGGCAGCAAAAACCCTTCGAAGAAATTTATGACCTCTTTGCCATTCGCATCATTCTTGAAGACCCTCACCGCAAAGAGGATTGCTGGCGGGTGTATTCCATCATCACAGATTGGTACACGCCCATCCCCAAGCGGTTTCGTGATTTTATTTCCGTGCCCAAAGCCAACGGTTACCAGTCACTCCATACCACGGTAATTACCAAAAAAGGGCGTAAGGTTGAAGTTCAAATCCGCACGCGGCAGATGGATGATATTGCCGAAAAAGGGCTGGCTGCGCACTGGAAATACAAGGAGGGAAAAGGCGGCTCTGAAACGCTCGACAAATTTGTACACTGGGTGCGTGATGTACTGGAAAATCCGCGTCCTGATGCGGCTACGGAGTTCGTTAAAGATTTTCAGCTGAATCTGTACCAGGATGAAATCTACGTTTTTACGCCGGACGGAGAGCTGCGAACGCTGCCCAAAAATGCCACGCCCATCGATTTTGCCTTTGATATTCATAGTGAAATCGGGGAGCGGGCCATGGCCGCGAAAGTCAACGGAAAGATGGCCCCGCTTCGCCAAAAACTGGATATCGGCGACCAGGTTGAAATCATCACCGGCAATAAAATCAACCTGAATCCGGACTGGATGAATGATGTGGTAACCCATAAGGCGAGGTCGCGAATCCGGCAGTTCATCAAACAAAAAGAGCGCCAGACGGCTGCCGAAGGCAAAGAGATTTGGGAGAAACGAGCCGGCCGCGGAAATATCGAAATATCGGAGCAGGATTTAACGCGCGTGGCTCAAAAACTGAAGTTTAAATCCACGCAGGATCTGTTTTATGAGATTGGGAAGGGCGTTTTTGATGTTAATAAATTATTCAAAGCGGTTAAGGAATTTACCGGCAAGGGGCGTGTTGAGGAAGCTGAAGAAGGGCCCAAACCCGCGCCAATCAGTGAAAAAGAGATTCAGGAAACCTATATTGACGCCGCTCGCTCCCTAACCGACGAAAAGGCGCTGATTATCAATGGCGAGTTGACGAATGTAAAATATTCGTATGCGAATTGCTGCAATCCTATTCCGGGAGATGACGTAATTGGTTTTATCAGCCGTATCGGCGATGTTAAAATTCACCGCTCAAACTGCAAGAATATTCATCATCTCATTAAAACCGACGCGGAGCGAATTGTTGATGTGGAATGGGCCAAAAATATCGGCACGCAGTTTTTGGGAGCTGTAAAAGTGGTTGGAGGCGACCGGGTTGGAATGATCAACGATATCACCGAAATGCTTTCAAAATCGATGGAAACGAATATGAAAAGCATCAACGTAAACAGTGACAGCGGCATGTTTGAAGGCATCCTTACCGTTTACGTTGATGACATCAACCATTTGGATCGAATTATAGCAAAGCTGATGAAAGTAGAAGGTGTAAAAAGTGTATTTAGATATGAGTAACTATTTGATTTCTTTGCAATTATGGTGCTAAAAAACTTTTAATTACGCTCCAAAAGTAATATAATATACGACAAATTAATTCGTATATTTGTTACCCTTTCTTTCGATTTCTTGGAAGAAAGATTCGATTAAAAGTTCAATTTTACATCAAATTATGATTACTCATACTAAAAAAGATATAGTGCGGCATGTGGCAGGAACAATGGATGAATCTCTGGTTCAAACTGAGCCGTGGGTTGAAGCGGTTTTGGTTGCAATGCGCGAAACGATGATGTCTGCCGACCCCACTTGCCGGATTGAAATTCGCGATTTTGGTGTTTTTGAAGTAAAGAAAACCAGCCCGAAGCCTAAGGCACGAAATCCCAAAACGAATGAAGAGATTTTTGTTCCGGCTCATCGGAAAACGCATTTTAAGCCGAGCAAACTTTTACGAGAATTTTTAAAACAACCTCTTACTGAAGAAGAATTAGCGAAAACAGAAGATTAACAGTGGCAAAATATGGCAGACTTGTCGGTATTGATGTAGGAACGAAGTGGATTGGTTTGGCGCGTTCAGATTTACTCCGTACGGTAGCCAACCCCATCGGCACCTATACGCCCGACACGGTTTTTGATAAACTCGAAGAACTTGTTAAAGAGGAACAGGTAGAAAAAATTGTAGTGGGCTGGCCGCTAACGCCCGCCGGCGAAGAGGGCCGGGCTATAAAAATGGTTGAACGTTTTCTTGTCAGGCTTCGAAAAGTTTTTCCCGATATGGAAATAGAGAAAGTGGATGAACGTTACACTTCAAAAGAGGCCGTAAAAGCCATGCACGAAGCCGGAGTACCCAAAATGAAACGGCGCAAATCGGATCGCGTGAATCAGGCTGCGGCCGCGATTATTTTACAAAAGTATATAGAAAACAAAGCATCCAGCAATGTCCGTATTACCGATCGTTACATATAATGATGATGTGCTTCGCCGGGAGGCCAAGCCGGTAGAAAAGAACTCTAAAGAGCTGCAAGAGCTTATTGACGATATGTTCGATACCATGTATAATTCTGATGGTGTAGGGCTTGCTGCTCCCCAGGTTGGCAAACTGCTGCGCATTTTTGTGGCCGACCCCAAACCGATGGTTGAAGATGCTGATGAACCCGCGCCCGAGCCTTTTACGATGATCAACCCTGAGATTGTTTTTGAAGGCGGAGATAAGGTTGAAATGGATGAAGGCTGTTTAAGTATTCCGGGCATTAATGCCCCTGTCACCCGGTTTGAAAAAATTAAAGTGAAATATCTCGATCGTGAATTTGAAGAGCAGGAGCTTGAAATGGCTGGCTGGCCGGGACGAATCATCCAGCACGAAATTGACCATTTGGATGGAATCTTGTTTTTAGATCACCTTTCTTTTTTCAAGCGCAAATTGCTTAATTCAAAGCTCCAGGAAATTGCCGAAGGCCGAAAAGAGATTGATTATCCTGTTTTACCTAAAAAGGAGAAGATTTAAGCAACCACAAAAACACTAAAGGCACGGAAAGGTATTTGATATTAAGAGATTACCTTTAGTACTTTAGCTTATTCAATTTATCTAAAAATAGGGGTCGCCTATGGAATTAACGATCAACAAAGAAAGAATTGCCAAAACTATTAATGAACTTCCGGAAGACACAACTATTGAAGAGGCTATTGACC
>DASSAY010000344.1:0-7538 GCA_035699185.1 Balneolaceae bacterium
ATTGCTGGGCTTTAATGCCCAGACACCAATCTGGATAGAAACGGTTGCTTACATTCTAACCGTGGTCCCTTCGTATCAGGTTTTATTCCTGCTATACGGATTTATTTTGGGACAGTTTGAATTCGTATGGAATTTCGAAAAAAAGAGCCTGGGACGTATCAAAAATTTATTTGTGAGAGGGAAATCGGTAGCTGATTAAAAAAAAGGCTTCAATTAGCTTTAGTGAGCTTTTAAAATATTTCCTTAAGCTGCCGTGTTTACGTCTCCTTCTTTAGCTTTTCGAGTTTTTTTTGCTTTTTCCGCGGCAGTGCATCAACCACCAGGTGATAAGAATCTTTAATCCATTCTTTGATTAGTTCATCATCCAAATCTCCCTTGGGATCGATGGTATTCCAGTGGCGTTTATTCATGTGATAGCCCGGTTCAATCTCTTTATAAAGATTGCGAAGCATCGCCGCTTTAACCGGGTCGCATTTTAGGTTGATGCCATCAAACTTATCAACATCGGTAAGCGCAAAGATTTTGTCCATTACCTTAAAAGCCAGGGTCTTATCGTCAAAGGGAAAATCTTCGGTTACGCCATCAAACGAAAGGCAAAATTCTCTGAAGTCTTCTATATTCATGAATATTTGTAGAAAATGGTTACTTACCTGCTGTTGAAGTTCACTTTTGAGCAGGTAATTTGTTGAGGGCGTTCCTTTTAAATGCCGTTTAAATAATATTGAAGCGGATCCACCCTATTACGAAACTGCTTTTTTAATTATCGTTAAGTTATAACAATGATCGGGAACTGCAAGTATAATTTTTGCTTTGCTGGTGTAGTAAAAAATGCTACAATGAGTAAACGACTTCCGCGATTTATTATTTCACAGCCCCTTCCAGACCGCTATCGCGAATAAAATCCACGCTGTAATGAAGCAAAGTCCGCCGATGGGGGTGATGGCACCCAGCCAGCGAATGCCGCTTATTGCAAGAATATAGAGGCTGCCGGAGAAGATAAGAATTCCGGCGATCATCAGCCATCCCGACCATCTTAGCATGGTTGAATCGGCCAGATAATGAGCAGCCAGGCCGAGAATCAACAGGCCGATGGCATGATAAAAATGATAGGTAACGCCGGTTTCAAAAGTGGCAAGCATTTCATCCGAAAGCATTTTTTTTAGGCCGTGTGCCCCGAATGCCCCAAGCATCACCGCTAAAGCCATCGCGATGCTTCCGACTGTTAAGAATAATTTTTGCATAGTTATACTTTTTTAAATCTAAAACCCGACCAGTTATCATTAATGGAAACCATAGCGACTCCCTTCAAATTTAACGTTTCTGCAAATTTATGGATAGAATCGCGGTTGATGTCTGTTTGAACCGAAGAACTGCCCTTGTGATAAGCAATCCACAATGCACCATCCGCTTTGATTTGTCGGACAAGAGCAGGAAGCCCCTTTTCAAGCATGGCCTGATTTTCCATAAAACCAAGCACCAAATCGAGACTCTCATTTTCAGGATTTTTAGCAAGCTCCACATCACTGGGAAGTCTGCCCAGCAAATCATCAAGGTTATCAGGAGCATTAGAAATGCTGATTTTCATGCCCGGTCTGATATACATTTTTTCAGCAACGGTTTTTGGAGACATCGGCAGCAATTTGAATTAAAATACAAGATGAAGGTAAGCAATATTGGCTAAAATTGAAGCACTAAACGAAAGGGCTTATTTTCTAAGGCCACGGTTTGAATCTTCGACTTAAAGCTTACCGTTTAAGATGTGGCATTGCCTTCATCCTTCACCTTCAACTGGTTATCAATGCTTACAATGCCCTTTATGCGGGTGACGATCTCTTCAATATGCTCTTTCTCAAACCGAGAATTTACGGTTCCGATGAGTTCAACCGTGCCTTCCTTAACATGAACGGTAATGACGGCTTCTTCCACATAAGGATCGCGGTGAATGGCATTTTTGATGCGCGATTTGATGGCTTCATCCGTGGTTGGAACTTCGGGCTTTACCACCACTTCGCGTTTTACCGTGATGTCGTTTACGATGGAATTCACGCCTACTGTTTTGCGCGTATCGGCCTCTGCGGCCATTTTTGCGTTCAGGTTTTTGACGCTTCCGCTGAGAACCGCAACCCCTTCTTCTATGGCCACGTTGATTTCTTCGGCAGGCACACGCGGATCATAAATAAAAGCCCGGATAATCGCCTTTTCGATCTGTTCGGGCGTTAATGAGCTGATCATTTTGTTACCATACAGCTGGCTGTTAAGCTCAGGATCCACTTTAAGATTATCAGCCACCACTTTTTCTACTCCCGCAATATGCGCTGCTTCAATCGCCATGCGTTTTTCGGCAGCGCTGCCCACCGATCCCCCCAGCATAACGATGCCATTTGCCACTTCCACATCAATTCTTTCATCACCAATACGGGCATCAAACTCTAATATGCTTTCAATTTCTGCCTTGATATCGGGATCTTTCCGGTCTTCATCGTTCGCCACTAAGATAATGTTATCCACCCCTTTTACTCCCTTTACCCGGCTGGCAATGGCAGTTGCCAGTTGTTTTTCCTGCCATGAATCAACCGCTCCTTTCAGCGTCACCACTCCGTTATTGACTTCGCTGTTGATCTCCCAGCCTTCGGTAGCGGGATTGGTTGACAAAGCCTCAGCAACATCTTCGTGGATTGCTTCATCGGGCCGGTCCGCTGTAATTTTCAGCGTGTTGATCACTGAAATCACCCCGGCTGTAGCTTCCGCTATTTGGGATGCCCGCTGTTTGGCCAGTAAGTTGGTTGTTGAACCTTTTAGCCGCACAATGCCATTTTCTACGGCTATTTGCAGGTTATCGGCATGAACCTCCTCGGCAGCCGCAAATTGCGTTTGAAGGGCGCGGGCAATTTCTTCATCCGTAGGCAAATTTTCGGCTTCCGGATGTGAGTTATCCTCACAAGCTGCAAGCAGAAGCAACGGTATGAACGCGAATAGTAAAATTCTACATTTAATGTGCTCTTGAAATAGCCGGAAATAAATCATAGTTAGCTCATTTTATTAAGCCTGCTTATTGGTTATTTAACAATGGAATTGCGGAGTGAGTTCACCGGAAGTTTCCGGTTTATTTTGAAGGAACAAACAAAGGCGTGATAGGGTAACTAACAGTAGATCAACCAAGAGAAATGAAAAATAAACAGGCTATGAATCGTCGATTAATATCTCTTACGGCTTTACTTTTTGTTTTGGCACTTGTCGGCTGTTCCGGCAATGAAGAGGAGGACAATAAGATAGCCGATGAGCCGCAAACGCCCTATGGAGTGAAGGAAGGAAAAGCACCGGAAAGAGCCGAAGATTTTGTGAGCACGATGGAGACTAAAATGCTGACATTACGGGATGAAATGAAGCGGGTTGAGGCCAGAATCAAATCATCAAGTAAAAAACAAAAAGGTGAAGTGGATAAAAAATGGAACGAACTAAAAAAAAGGCGACAGGAATTGGAGTTTAGCCTGGATGAGCTGGTAAATGCGAATGAAGCAGAGCGGCCGGAACTGAAAGCAGAAATAAAAACACAACTCAAAGAACTAAAGAAACTGCTTCAGGAATTGAAAAATGAATTGGGGATGGAATAGAAAGAATTTAGAAGGAACAAAGAAAACTTATTTTAGTACATGTATATGTTGCATTAGATAAAATCACAGTTAAAAAAGACTATTTATTATGAGAACCAATTTATTAGCCATATTAACTTTATTTGCCCTTTTTACCTTCACCGCCTGTAACGGAAACGCGGATAATGAAGTAAATCAAGTAGAGGAGAACGCTGAACAAGCCTTCGGCAATGTTGAAGAAAACCTTGAGGCCGGAAAAGAAGAATTCGTGAATACGGTAGAAGAAGGTTTAGCTTCCATTGATGCCAAAATGGAAGAGATTGAACAGGAAATCCAGTCGGCTTCGGAGGAGGAACGACCTGAGCTCGAAGACCGCTGGTCTCAGCTTAAAGAAGAGAAGCAAAACCTGGAAAACAGCCTTGAAGAGTTGAAAAATTCAAGCGGAGACAACTGGCAGGAAGTACAGGCAGATATTCAAGAACAATGGAACAATCTGCAGGATGAGTTCGAGCAGTTTAAAAACGATTTAGGAATAGACGACTCAAACCAGTAAAGCCCCATACTCCTGTATATAAAAAAGCCCGGTTTTCATGAGCCGGGCTTTTTTTATTATGCTGCGTTTTTATTTATTGCTGCGAAGGAGTTGTACTCCTGAGTAGAAGCTCCTAAATCACTCTTCACCCATATACGGGTAGCGCCAGTCTTTGGCGGGAACCATGGTTTCTTTGATAGAGCGAACCGACATCCAGCGCATTAGGTTGGCCGCGCTTCCGGCTTTATCGTTGGTACCAGATTTTCGCGCGCCGCCGAAAGGCTGCTGGTTCACCACGGCTGCGGTCGGCTTATCATTGATATAAAAATTGCCCGCCGCTTCACGCAGGTAATCATTCATATATTCCAAAGCATAACGATCTTGGGAGAAAATGGCTCCGGTCAGTGCGTAGGGTGATGTAGTATCGCAAAGTTCGAGGGTTTCTTCGAAATTGTCATCTTCATAGACATAAACGGTGAGCACGGGGCCAAAAATCTCTTCTTTCATGGTTTTGAAGCGAGGATTGCTGGTTTTGATCAGCGTAGGCTCCACAAAATAACCCTCGGAATCATCATAATTACCGCCATGAACGATTTCCGCATCCTCGGCATTTTTAGCAAAATCGATGTATGAAGTGATGTTGTCGAAGGCTTTTTGATCAATCACCGCCCCCAGAAAATTGCTGAAGTCCCGCACATCACCATACGTAACTTCTTTAACCTGGTTTAGGAATTTCTCTTTGAATTCCGACCAGACCGATTCGGGCAAATACATACGTGATGCCGCTGAGCATTTTTGTCCCTGGTATTCGTAACCGGCGCGGATCGCGGCAATCACTACGGCATCAACATCGGCGGTGGGATGGGCAAAGATGAAATCCTTGCCGCCAGTTTCACCTACAATACGGGGGTAGGTTTTATATTTCTCAATATTATCGGCGATGCTTTTCCAGAGATGCTGGAACGTTTTGGTTGAACCGGTGAAATGCAATCCCGCTAAATGTTCATTGTCAATCGTAGGATTTCCTACATCAGCGCCGTTACCGGGCAGAAAGTTGATCACCCCGTCGGGCATTCCGGCTTCCTGAAGCACCTTCATCACAAACCAGCTGGAATAAACAGAGGTTGTTGCCGGTTTCCAGAGAGCCACATTTCCGCAAAGAACGGGAGCCGTGGGCAGGTTACCGCCAATGGATGTAAAATTAAAGGGCGTTACGGCGAAAACGAAACCTTCGAGTCCGCGGTATTCCATCCGATTCCACATTCCATCGGGGGAGTAAGGCTGCTCGCTGTAAATTCCTTGCAAATAGTAGGCGTTGAAACGGAAGAAATCTGCTAATTCGGCAATGGCATCAATCTCTGACTGATGTGCTGTTTTGGATTGCCCCAGCATGGTAGCGGCATTCACGGTATAACGATAAGGGCCGGTAAGCAGGTCGGCCGCTTTCAGGAAAATGGCTGCGCGTTCTTGCCAGGGCAAAACCGACCATTCTTCACGCGCTTCGAGTGCGGCTTCAATGGCCATATTCACTTCTTTTTCGCCGCAAAGATGGACTTTGCCCAACTTATGTTCGTGGTCATGAGGCATCACCACCTCTTGTAAATTGCCGGTTTTAACTTCTTTCCCGCCGATAACCGCCGGAATTTCAATTTCCTGATTGCTGAGCCGGTCCAGTTCTTCTTTCAGTTTTTTCCGTTCGGGTGAACCCGGAGCATAAGAATAAGAGGGTTCGTTCTCAGGTTCACGAATTTCAAAAAAAGCGTTAGCCATAATAATGTTTTAGGTCTGTTTTTAAGGGTCTTAAATTTTTCGATACAGCTTTCTAAAAGTACAAAATTTTTTGCGCAATTGGTGAGGAAAAGCAGAGACAAGGTGCCAGGCACTTGCGAAGTGCCTGGCACCTTCCTACAATTACCTTAAAAACATAGCAGCTTTTTGGGCCGTTTCGAATCCTGATGAAATGCAATCGGGGACCGAAACGCCGCTTCGGA
This sequence comes from Balneolaceae bacterium, assembly GCA_035699185.1. Classification (GTDB taxonomy): domain Bacteria; phylum Bacteroidota; class Rhodothermia; order Balneolales; family Balneolaceae; genus Fodinibius. Next base: position 6,114 of record DASSAY010000344.1, read on the forward strand.
AACTGCCATCAAGATATAAGCCCCGGTTTTCTTTTTCGATATCTTTAAAAAGCGACAGAAAATAATCGTAGCCCACTTCGTACTGTGGAATCGCTTTTGTCCAGAATTTACGATGGACAAAAACCGGTTCGCCGGTGATGCCCAAAAGCTGATTCAGTTCTTCCAATAGCCGATTTGTCAATTCATCCGTTGATTTTAAAGCCCACTCGGGATTTCTTGCTCCGCCGATAAAACAGCTTAGCAATGAATGTCCGCCGGGAGAGCGATCCGGAAATAAAGTGGATGAAAACAGCACGCCCAAGGTTTTGAAATCCTCTGCCTCTGGAATCAGCATGCCAAACCCGTCTAAAGGGTGATGGATTTGATCGTTTTCAAACCCCAGAGCAACGGAACTTACGGGAGCATAGGGAAGGTTTTCAAGCTCATCAAAAAGCGTTGATTTAAAAATCTCTGAAAGCGAATGCGCGGGCAGGGTTGAAATCAAACAGTCATGATTTCGCGCGAAGGAATCTCCTTTCGACGAGCCCGAAACCTGCCATTGTTCACCTTCTTTTTGAATCGATGTAACTTCGGTTGAAGTCAGGACAGAGCCGGAAAGTTTTTCAGCCAAAGCCAGCGGCAGTGCTTGAATTCCCTTTTTAAACGAAATAAGTTTTCTTTTTGATGCTTTAGGCCGCTCACTTTTCAGCCATCCTTTAAAAAGCGAACCATACTCCTGTTCCATCTTCCAAAGGGCTTCGAAAGTATGTTTAATGGACAGCCTTCCGGGATCTCCGGCATAAATTCCCGAGATGAAAGGATTTACCGCATAATCTAACGGCTGCCTGCCCAGGCGGCGCTCTATGAACGAAGCGACCGATTCATCATTCAGCACGGAAGACGGTACGAAGGGTTCTTTTAAAAGACGCAATTTTGCTGCCGGTGAAAGCAAGGGTGTCTTTAAAAAACTTGCGAGGGATGACGGCAGAGGCTCAAGCTGTCTATTTTTTACGATATAACGCTTTTTGGCAAGCGGATTGGCTTCCAGTATTTGATCATCTAAATCCAGTTCATCCAGTAAATTCCATAAGGCGTCCGATTTTACCATCAGCGTGTTCGGGCCTTCTTCAACCAACCAGCCGTTTTGTCGCTTGGACTGAATCACTCCGCCCACAGCATCCGACTTTTCGTAGACGGTAAAAGAGATTCCCTTTTTTTTCAAAGCATAGGCCGCGCTCAATCCCGAAATACCCGCACCGAGTACGCCAACGCTTGTGTTTTTATTGGTCATGGTAGAAATAATTTCGATACTTTTGCCGGCATTATTCTGATTTTGAATCTACTTGCTATCCCTTTGCTGTGAAAAGACGCCCATCAGCTGAGTGAGGAGGCCGCTGCCTACAAATGCCAATTTCTCCTGACGGCCAAGGGAGAAGAACCGCAGCA
>DASSAY010000345.1:0-2244 GCA_035699185.1 Balneolaceae bacterium
TGGCACTTCAGCAGTACTTGCTGGCCACTATTCTTACTGTGGTAGCGATCGTAATTTTGGTTGTGCTGGGTTATATTGAGAAGCTCGTAAAACGACTGCAGCATCATATTTACGGTGATGACTCCAAAGATGAAACCAAATAGCCCGACCGGTTGAACCGAAAAATACTGAATCTGGCGATTCCCAACATCATCAGCAACCTCACTGTGCCTTTAATCGGCATTGTGGATACTGCGCTCATCGGTCATCTCGAAAAAACCTATTATTTGGGAGCCATTGCTGTTGGGGGAATGATCTTTAACTTTATTTTCTGGGGATTCGGGTTCCTTCGCATGGGTACCACCGGCATTACCGCTCAGGCTTTCGGCAAAGAAAACCACACCGACAGCATTATGACGCTGGCCCGTGCCCTGGCCGTCGCCGGATTTTTTGGTTTTCTCATCCTGGCGCTGCAAGCATGGATTGCCGACTTAAGTTTTTGGCTGATTGATGCATCACCCGAAGTAGAGCATTTTACCCGCATTTATTTTGGCATTCGTATTTTTACCGCGCCCGCCACGCTTGCCCTTTATGCTATCAACGGATGGCTTTTGGGTATGCAGAACGCTCGTTACCCGATGATTATCACTATATTTCTGAATGCGGTAAACATCATCCTGGATGTTTATTTTGTGTACGGCTTGAGTATGAATGTTGCCGGTGTTGCGTGGGGGACGGTGATTGCCCGTTACGCCGGATTTATTTTAGCGATCATCCTGCTGGTTACGAAATATCGAAGCTGGCTGGATGATTACGTGCATGCTTTGCTGTTGAAAGCCGAAGCCCTGAAAGAATTCTTTTCAGTGAATCGGGATATTTTTATCCGCACGCTCTGCCTTATTTTTACCTTTTCGTTTTTTACCGCAAAATCCGCCGAATTTAGCAATGTGATTTTAGCCGCCAACACCATTCTCCTGCAGCTCTGGCTGACCGTTTCTTACGGCATCGACGGATTTGCCTTCGCCGCCGAAAGCTTAATTGGCCGTTATACCGGCTCCGGACAGCAGGATCAGCTAAAGTCAGCCGTAAAATATTGCTTCCTGTGGGGCATAGGCCTCGGGGTGATGGCTTCGGCCGTTTATGCTATTTTCGATAATCAAATCCTGCTCATTTTCACCGACCAGCAGAATGTAATTGATGCAGCGATGGTATTTTACTTGTGGGTGGTTGCAGGTCCGATAGTTAGCAGTTTTTCATACATCTGGGATGGCATTTTCATCGGCGCCACCGCAACAGGTGCCATGCGTGATTCCATGATCATTGCCACCTTAGTGATTTTCTTGCCTGCCTATTTAATCGGGGTGAAGTATCTGGGAAATCACGCTATCTGGCTGGCCTTAACGCTGTTTATGATCGCCCGCGGGGTGACGCTTACTTTTTACGCTCCGGGGCGGGTTTTTGAAAGAGCAAAATGAATAAAGACATGTAGAGATGGATTGAATCCGTCTCCTGAGAGGCATTCGATGCGTCTCTACTTGAAATCCTAAGACCATATATTTTTAATTAGGAATTTAAAGTCCCCTTTAGGGGATTTAGGGGTATCCTCAACTGCTAACATCTCGATAAACATCCAATCGTGAGGTTTCGTCTTTGCGGTCCATGATTTTCAGGACATGAACCACAGCTTCATGAGGTTCGCGGTAGAAATGATCTTCGCCCATAAAAGAGCGCAGCCCCGATTTGTCAATGACATCGCGAACAGGGCCTTTCAACCCCGTCAGATATAATTCAATATTCCAGTTCTTTAAAATGCCCACCATAGATTTCAGCTGATCGGTGGCCGTGGTATCTAAGCTGTTGATGCTGCTGCCGTCGATAATTACAAAACGGGTGCTTTCATTGCGCTGATGGGTTTTTTCGAGAATATAATCCCTGAAAAATTCGGCATTAACGAACGAGAACGAGGCATCAACCCGCAGGATTAACACACCGTCTATCGTTTTTGTATCGGGATTTCGTTCCATATTCGCAAACAAACGGGTGCCGGGAATGAGTCCGAGTTCGGCAACCGTGGGACGGCTGTATTTGAGCAGAATATTGACCATCGAGGCCACAACGCCAACTAAAATACCTTCCTGAATACCAATCAACAAAGTGCAAATCGCGGTTAAAACGGCGATGAAGCCTTCACTCTTTTTAGTGGAAAACAGCGCTTTAAATTCAGAAATATCAATCAGATTGATGACGGAAACAATAATAATAGCC
>DASSAY010000346.1:0-5125 GCA_035699185.1 Balneolaceae bacterium
CCGCAAGCCCTGCACCAGGTTCATCACATGATCATGCTTCTCGGGATCGGCTTCCATCACCCGCATGCCCCACAATTTTGACTGATCAACCACCCACTCTGAAGCTTCGGAATCCCGTGTGGGACAAACCACCATCAACTGTTTTGAAAGATTATGGACATCAGGCCCATGCATGGGGTGAAGTCCTAAAACAGGGCCTTCATGCGCTTCTTTCATGGCCGCAATGGGTTCGGCTTTGTTACTGGTGAAATCGGCTAAAATAGTTTCGGCTTTCAGTTTTGGAGCCAAGCGGTGAATCACATCAACAGTAACATTGATCGGTACCGAAACGATGGCTAAATCAAGTTTGGGAGCAATCGCTTCGAGTTCATACCAGTTGTGCTTGTCAATTTTGTGAACAATGTGTCCGGTTTGATTGGCAATTCGGGCGTAGAGGCTGCCCATTCCGCCTTTTGCTCCAACGATAAGAATATGTTTGGGCTCATCCGTAGCCCGCGGAAATTCTTTTGATGACTGGCTGGCTCGGGATGAAGCCATAATCATTCGTAAAAAATCTTCGGCCCAATCGGGATCGAGACCGCGTTCTTGAGCCATTTCCCGGAATGCATCCGTTTTTTCATCCTCACGCTGCGGAGCAAAGATCGGCAACTGGTTTTGAATTTTCTTCTCAATCACCTCGTTCACAATTTCGTTGCGTTCGGTGAGCAAATCCAGCAACTGCCTGTCAATTTCATCAATGCGGTTACGCTGGGGATTTAATTTATTTTCGTTTTTCGTCATTTTTCTAACAGTTAATTCACAAGGGGAAATGTAAACTAAACTGAGCTCAGGATAAAGAACAATGTAGGTCGGGCATCTTGGTTTACCACTGAGATCGGTGCCAGGCACTTGCACCGATGAGCGAGCTTCAACTCAAAATCTTACTATCAATTCCGCTAAAAAAGTGTGATTTTAACAGAATGATTTTAGTTCAGCTTCGTTCATTACTGATGATTTCTTAAAGAGTTTTACTATAAATTTCATTTTATGTCAAAATTCGACTTACAATCTCCCTGGCCCCCCGCCGGGGATCAGCCCAAAGCTATCGAAGAACTGGTAGCGGGCATTGAAAGCGGCGATAAATACCAAACCCTGCTGGGCATCACCGGATCGGGAAAAACGCGAACCGTGGCTGATGTCATTGACCAGGTTGAACGTCCCACGCTGGTGATGAGTCACAACAAAACGCTGGCCGCTCAGCTTTACCGCGAGCTCAGCGACTTTTTCCCCGATAACCGGGTTGAATTTTTTATTTCCTACTACGATTACTACCAGCCGGAAGCCTACCTTTCGGCACAGGATAAATACATCGAAAAGGATCTGTCCATTAACGAAGAAATTCAACGCCTGCGGCTGCGTTCCACCAGTTCATTGTTGTCGGGCCGGCGTGATGTCATTATCGTTTCATCCGTGAGCTGCATTTACGGCATCGGCTCGCCTTCCGAGTACGAAAAGCTCATCATCACCCTTAAAACGGGCACAGAAATTCCGCGAAACAAGCTGTTGTATGATCTGGTGGACCTCCATTACACACGCAATGACCGTGAATTTAGCCGAGGCACCTTTCGCGTGCGGGGTGATGTAGTTGACCTTTACCCAGCCTACGCCGAAGACGGGTTGCGAATTTCATTCTGGGGTGATGAAATTGAGAAAATGGAAATCGTGGACACCAATACCGGCAATGTGATTGACACTGTTCAGGAATTTCGCATCTATCCCGCTTCTCATTACGTTACTACTCAGGCGCGGCTCGAAGAAGCAATCGACCAAATCCGCGATGAGCTGCACTGGCGGGTCGGCACACTGGATGATGAAGGCAGGTTCCTGGAAGCCAAGCGCCTGGAGCAACGCACGCTTTTCGATATCGAAATGATGCAGGAGATCGGTTACTGCTCGGGCATCGAAAATTATTCGCGCTACCTCAGTCGGCGAAAACCGGGCGAGCGTCCCTACTGCCTCTTCGATTATTTCCCGGATGATTTTCTGCTGGTCGTGGATGAAAGCCACCAAACTATCCCCCAAATTTCGGCCATGTACGGCGGCGACCGCTCGCGGAAAATCGATCTCGTTGAGCACGGATTCCGCCTGCCTTCGGCTATGGATAACCGCCCGCTCACTTTTGAAGAATGGGAAGGCATGGTCAATCAAGCCATTTTTGTAAGCGCCACCCCAAGCGATTACGAACTCGAAAAAAGCGGCGGCGTAGTGGTTGAACAAATTGTTCGTCCCACCGGATTGATGGAGCCGGAAATCGAAGTGCGCCCCGTTGATAACCAGGTTGATGATTTGATTGATGAAATCCGCAAGCGTATCGAAAAAAAGCAGCGCGTGCTTTGCATCACTCTTACGAAACGCTTGAGTGAAGAAGTGAGCGAATATTTGAAAAGCATTGGCATTTCGGCGGCGTATATGCACAGCGAACTCAGTGCGATGGAACGGGTTGAAGTGCTGTTCAAATTCCGCCGGGGTGATTTTGATGTGCTGGTGGGCATCAACCTGCTGCGGGAAGGAATTGATATTCCGGAGCTCAGTCTGGTGGCTATTTTGGATGCCGATAAGGAAGGATTCCTGCGGTCGGAGACCTCACTCTTCCAGATTGTGGGACGTGCGGCTCGAAATGTGGAAGGAAAAGCGATCATGTATGCCAATAAAATCACCGATAGCATGCAAAAAGTGCTTGATGAAACTGAGCGACGGCGTAAGATTCAGAAAGAGTATAATAAGGAGCATGGCATTACCCCTACAACTATTCAAAAAGAGCTCAAGCCGCTGGTTGATCCCGCGCTCATTTCAACCCAAAAATTTGACCTTGGGGATGGCGATTCCAAAGGAATAGATTCACTCGAAGTGGTGAAAGTGGCTGAGGAAGGTATCAAATATAAAGCGAGTCCGGCTATGAAGGAGGTAACTTTTGACAATAAAGAAGAGTTCCTCGAATATCTGAAAGAATCGATGTATACTGCGGCCCAGAATATGGAATTTGAAGAAGCCGCGCGAATTCGTGACCAGATTGAATCGTTAAAAGATGAATTATAGAACACAGATTGAGCGGATTAGGCAGATTTTCACAGATAAAATTTATAAATCTGTGCAATCAGTGTTATCCGCGTTCCATTAGCAATTTTATGAGCACATTAGCATATTTAAAAAGTTTTTTCACCGATAAAGACGTGGCTTCGGTTACGCCGACATCAAAAAAATGTATCCGTCATGTGTGTGCACCTATCGATTTTAACCGGGATATTACCCTGATTGAATATGGCGCGGGAGCAGGCGTTTTTTCTGAGTATTTGCTCGGACAGATGACTCCGGATTCGAAACTCTACCTTTTTGAAACCAATAAGCGGCTGTTCAAAAAGCTAAAAGAGATTGATGATTCCCGGGTAACCTTTTTTGATCAAAGCGTAGAAAAAGTAGGTAAGTTGCTGCCGGATGATGAAACCAGCCAAACTGACTACATCATTTCAGGTATTCCATTCTCCTTTCTTGATGATCAAGAAAAAGAATCTATTCTAAATCAAAGTTATAAACTGCTCAAACAAGGCGGCGAATTTTTAGCCTATCAAACATCGGGACATTTGAAAGAACCGCTTCAAAAGACATTCGGTAACGTTCATACCGAGTGGGAATGGCGCAACATTCCGCCGATGACCATTTATGAATCGGTAAAAATGTAGGACGGGCATCCTGCTCGTCAACCAGAAGGCAGTAGCAGTGACAGTTGGCACTGTGCTTAAAAATTAATCGGAAAATGGATCTGACAGAAATCGCCAAAGTTCGTCTTTCCGCACAACAAGTTGGGGATTCGAAATTTAAAACTACTCAGGAATTGGTCCAGTGGATGGGCGCAATGCAGGCTCAAAATTATTCGATGGCAAAATGGGCGGTAGGTGTACGCTTGCCAAATTTCACTGATCAAATCATTCAAAAAGCCATTGATGAAGGCAACATCATAAGAACGCATGTTTTGCGCCCAACCTGGCATTTAGTTGCGGCAGAAGATCTCCGCTGGATGCTTAAATTGACCGCTCCCCGCATTCAGAGATCACTAAAATCAAGACATAAACAGTTAGAACTCACCTCATCCGTTATCTCAAAAAGTAAGAACCTACTGGAGAAGGGTTTGGCAGATGGACATCATCTGACGCGGAATGAATTAAAGAACGAATTCGAAAAAGCGAAAATTGAAACCGGCAATAACAGAATGTCGCACATCTTGCTTGGGGCTGAACTCGATGGCTTAATCTGCAGCGGACGGTCAAAAGGCAAAAGCCAAACTTACGCTTTGTTTGATGAAAGAGTGCCGAAAACAAAATCTTTCACCCGGGATGAAGCGCTGGCAGCATTGGCCCAAAGATATTTTTCGAGTCACGGCCCTGCTACTGTCCATGATTTTGCCTGGTGGTCAGGATTAACGCTCACCGCTTCAAGAAAAGCGCTGAAAATGGTAAAAGGCAGTTTCATTTCCGAAACCGTTGATTCTCAAACGTATTGGTTCAGCCATTCATCACCCATTGCTGAGCTTGATAAACCTTCCGTCCATTTGTTACCTGCTTATGATGAATTTATCATCAGCTATACCGACCGAAGAGCGGCTCTCGCGGCTGAACATAACGACAAAGCCATCTCAAAAAATGGCATGTTCTGGCCGGTTATTGTGGTGAACGGACAAGTGGCCGGCCTGTGGAAACGAACTGTGCGAAAAACAAAAGTTATTGTGGAAATGGATCCATTCCATCCGCTTTCGAAAGAAATCAACGATTTAATAGAACAAGCAGCCGCATCATTCGGTGATTTTTTAGGCAAAAAAACGGAATTTTTTTATAAATCTTAATTGCTATGCACTTCAAAATTACTAATCTCAATTTTAATGTTAAACAAAACATTCCTGATAAATCAGGAATATATAAATTAATTGCAGTTGATTGTGAAGGGATACCAAGACCAATTAATCGTTTTTTAGATGAAGACCGGGAGGGTATTCTTTATATCGGAAAATCTGAAAATTTAAGAAAAAGATTAAATAATATGCGGCGAGCCTTTCTGCCAAAATATAAATCATCCAAACATATAGCTGTAAGACGTT
>DASSAY010000347.1:0-5629 GCA_035699185.1 Balneolaceae bacterium
GTAATTCGTGCGGTATAGCACCGCAAAATCATTATAATCGTAGCCGTGCCGCAGTTTCAAATCGTTGATATAATTCGCTACGCGGTTGGCTTCATCACGCTCGTCCCGGTTGTCGAGCACGGTGATGGTTTCACCCATATCGTTGTCCGTCCACAGCGTTTTTTCAAGCTGACGCGAATTATTTTTGATGATCGAATCGGCCGCTTTCAAAATGGCTTTTGTAGAGCGATAATTCTGCTCTAACGGAATCTCAATGGCGTCTTCGTAATCATTCTTGAAGTCCAGAATGTTGCCGATATCCGCCCCGCGAAATGAATAAATGCTTTGCGCGTCATCACCCACTACACACAAATTTTGATATTTGCTGGCCAGCATATTGGTGACTTTATACTGGGCGTGATTCGTATCCTGGTACTCGTCAATCAAAATGTACTTGAAGCGATCCTGGTATTTTTCCAGCAAATCCGGGTGCTTTTGGAATAGCTCTATCGGCTTGATGAGTAGGTCGTCAAAATCCATCGCGTTATTCTGCTTCAGCCGTTGTACGTAGATATCATAAATTTTAGCAGTGATTTTTTCCAGCGTACTGTGCGCAAATTTTTCCCGGTAGTAGTCGGGGTTAATCAGTTCATTTTTTGCTTCACTTATGAGCCATTGAATCGTCCGTGGCTGAATTTCTTTGGGATCGTAATTATTCTCCCTCAGAATCTGTTTGATCGCGTTCTTCGAATCATCGGTATCGTAAATTGAATAATTCGAAGTAAAACCAATCTTCTCCGCTTCAAAGCGCAATATTTTTGAAAATACGGAGTGAAAAGTGCCCATCCATAAATGACGCGCTTCATCACCGATAAGCAGACGGATACGTCCCTGCATTTCCCGGGCCGCTTTATTAGTGAAGGTCAGTGCCAGGATTTCATTCGGCTGCGCCTTTTGCTGATGGATGAGATAGGCAATCCGGTAAGTGAGCACGCGCGTTTTACCGCTGCCCGCACCGGCTACAATCAGCAGGGGACCATCAGTATGGCGCACCGCCCGCTGCTGTTGCTCGTTTAAATCATGTATAAATGTTGGTTCGTTAGGCATAAAAACTTTTTAGACTATGTTTCTAATAAGAGACATAAACAATTTTAAAATTGATTCCTGCCATCCCCCTACGCCCCCTTCAAAGGGGGAATTGCAATGAATTATTTACAATAATTCAAAATGTCATTCAACTTCTAAGAATAAGATTAAATAAGAAAAACGGTTCACAAGTCTCCGCTGATATTATCAGCGGATGATTGTTCCCCCTTTGAAGGGGGTGCAGGGGGATGGCGTCTTGCTATCAACGCTAAAAATTTAAATAACAGTTTATTAATCTGTGCTAATCAGCTTAATCAGATAAATCTGTGTTCAATATTTCCTTTAATTTTCGCAAGCTGGTCTCGGTGTCTTCCTGCTTATCACGCTCGCGTTGTACCACTTCATCCGGGGCGTTATTCACAAAGCCTTCGTTGCTCAGTTTCCCTGTCACCGATTTTAGAAAACCTTCCAGCCGGTTGATTTCCTTCTCAACGCGTTCGCGTTCTTTGTTAAGATCAATGAGCCCCTCAAGCGGAACAAATACTTCTGTTCCTTCAATAACGGATGAAGCGGATGTCTTTGGTTTCTTTAAATCAGCCTTAGCCTCAAATTTAGCAATACTTTGAAGCTTTCTAAAAATCCATTCATTCTGCCGGAATGCTTTTGCCATGGACTCATGCTTGGCTTTGATCAGCAGATTGATTTCCTCATTGGGACTCACATTAAACTCAGCCCTAACATTACGAACGGATGAAATAATGCGTTGAATGGTGGCGAAAAGCCCCTGGTCATCTTCAGAAACCGCCGCTTTCTCAAATTCCGGCCATTGAGCTACGATCATGGCTTCATCCGTTTCTCGCGGACGAATATGCTGCCAGATTTCTTCAGTGATGAAAGGCATAAAGGGGTGAAGCAGTTTCATCAATTCTTCGAAGAAATTAAGCGCAACAGAAAGACGATCAGTGGAAATTTTTGCGCCTTGCTCATCCGCTTTGATCAATTCAATATACCAGTCGCAGAAATCATCCCAGATTAGTGAGTAAATTTTACGCAGTGCCTCGTTGATGCGGAAAGCTTCCATCTCTTTATTTACGCCTTCGATCGTTTCATTCAAGCGCGAAAGCATCCACCGGTCAACAAGGTTATCTTTGTCAATATTCAGTTCGGTTGAATATTCCGTGTCTTCCTGTTTATTCATCGACAAGAAGCGGAAGGCGTTCCAGATCTTATTTGCAAAATTTCGTCCCTGCTCACAAAGCTGCTCATCAAAAAGCAGGTCGTTGCCTGCGGGTGATGAAAAGAGCATTCCCACACGAACGCCATCAGCTCCGTACTGTTCCATCAATTTGATGGGATCAGGGGAATTCCCCAGCGACTTCGACATTTTGCGGCGCTTTTTATCCCGCACAATGCCGGTGTAATACACATTGCTGAACGGTTTTTCACCGCGAAACTCATAGCCGGACATGATCATTCGTGCCACCCAGAAAAACATAATTTCCGGTGCCGTTACCAGATCATTTGTAGGGTAGTAGTAATTAATTTCTTCGTTGTCGGGATCTTTGAATCCATCGAAAACGGTCATGGGCCACAGCCACGAAGAAAACCAGGTATCGAGTACATCTTCATCCTGGTTGATGTCGTCTTTGGTCAGCGAATTATTTCCTGATTTTGCCCGTGCTTTTTCAACAGCTTCTTCTTCGGTTTTGGCAATCACATAATCATCCTTGCCATCGCCGTAATACCAGGCCGGAATCCGCTGTCCCCACCAAAGCTGACGAGAAATACACCAGTCGCGAATATTTTCCATCCAATGGCGGTAGGAATTTTTGAACTTATCGGGATAAAACTTGATCTCATCATTTATCACGTTTTCGAGCGCAGGCTTGGACAGTTCATCCATCCTGCAAAACCACTGCAGCGAAAGGCGCGGTTCGATGATCGCATTTGTCCGCTCGGAATAGCCGATCTTATTCGTCATTTCCTCAACCTTCACAAGCTGATTGGCCTTATCTAAATCTTTAATGATGAGTTCGCGCGCTTCAAAGCGGTCTTCGCCCACATAAAACTGTCCCGCTTCACTCACTGTACCATCAGCATTCAGCATGTCAATAATTTCCAATCCATGCTTTTGTCCGATTTGGTAGTCATTCTCATCGTGAGCGGGCGTAATTTTCAAACAACCGGTTCCATACTCGGGATCCACATACTCATCGGCGATAACAGGTACTTCTCGCTCTACAATCGGAACGATAACTGTCTTGCCAATCAAGTTTTGGTATCGTTCGTCATCAGGATGAACGCACACAGCTGTGTCAGCCAGAATAGTCTCGGGACGCGTGGTGGCAATGGTGATTCCATCATCTTCACCCTTCACTTTATAGCGCACATAATACAATTTCGATTGTACTTCACGATGCAGAACTTCTTCATCCGAAAGTGCTGTTTGAGCCTCAGGATCCCAGTTGATCATCCGTTTTCCGCGGTAAATATAGCCCCGGTCGTAGAGTTCAATAAAGCAGTCGATGACCGCTTCGTAGAGATCATCTTCAAGGGTGAACCGAGTGCGCTCCCAGTCGCAGGATGCCCCCAGTTTTCGAAGTTGCTGCAGAATGATGCCACCATGCTCGTCCGTCCACTCCCAGGCATGATCTAAAAATTCATCGCGCGTCAAATCAGCTTTGGTGATGCCTTCCTTTCGAAGCTTTTGCACCACTTTTGCTTCTGTGGCGATGGAAGCATGATCGGTACCCGGCACCCAGCAGGCGTTTTTACCCAGCATCCGGGCGCGACGTACCAGTACATCCTGAATGGTATTGTTGAGCATGTGTCCCATATGCAGAACGCCGGTCACATTCGGCGGGGGAATAACAACAGTGTACGATTCCCGCTCATCGGGCTCGGAATGGAAAAAACCATTTTCTTCCCAAAAGCTGTACCACTTTTCTTCTACACTATTGGGATCAAAATGTTTTGGGATGTCTTGAAGGATCGTGGGTTTACTCAAAACTGATATACGAAAGATTTTTTAAGTTATTGCAAAAAGAAGGAACACGAATGAAGCAGATTTAGTGAATTAACGCAGATCTAAAAATATCAATCCGCTTAATCTATTTAATCCGCGTTCTATTGAAACTTAGTTAAGGCGCTTCATCCTCACGCCAAAGTGTCCGTCGCAATTATGTTTATGCGGGAAAGTTTGATAAGCGAAGCCGCCATCCATCATAATTTCTTCGGGGACGTAGCCTTCAACCGATTCAAGCTCAAAGTTTTCGTGGTTGTCCAGGAAGTTCATCACCTGGTCCATATTTTCTTCTTCTTCAAGAGAGCAGGTGCTGTAAACTAAGCGTCCGCCTTTTTTTACCATTTTAGCCGCTGAGTTAAGCAGTTTTTCTTGCAGTTCAACCGCGTTTTTGAGGCTTTCTTCATCACGGCGCCAGCGAAGATCGGCACGCTTACTGAGAACGCCGGTTCCGGTACAGGGCGCATCAAGCAAAACGCCATCGGCTTCATCGAGCTCGAGATTGGTGACATCCGCGCGACGAATTTTGATATTTTCGGCCTGATAGGAGAGGGCGCTTTCAGCCAGCTTATCGAGGCGTTCAGATGAAACATCCACGGCCAGAATCTGGCCTTCACCCTGCATCAAATCAGCCATTAAAATACTTTTGGTTCCCGGCGCGGCGCAAAGGTCGTAGATTTTTTCACCCGGCTGAGGGTCCAGCAGAAAAGGGGCGAAGCCTGCGGCGATATCCTGAATCTGGCAAAATCCTTTTTCCAGCCATCCGTTAGCGATGAAAGGGGCTACGCTTTCAACCTGAAAGTAGCCGGGCAGCCATTCGCTTTCGGTAAAATCAATGCCTTTTTTGGTCATTCGAAGTCGAAAATTGTCGGTCTTGGTGCGAAGATTATTAGCGCGAATGTAGTAAACCGGACGTTGATTATCGGCCTGCATCAATTGAAATGCTTCGCGTTCGCCAAAGCGTTTGGTCCACCGTTTTACCAGCCATTCGGGATGAGAAAAGGTGGTAGCGACAAGTTTTGTTCGGTCTTTGAAAGCCGGTTTTGGCAGATTTTCAATATCGCGCTGCAAATTGCGCATAATGGCGTTTGTCAAATCACCCGTACGCGAACCGAGCCGGACTTTGGCGATTTCAACGGATTCATTAATGGCGGCATAATCGGGCGTACTGTTCATGAAGATCATATCATAGATGCCGAGCCGAAGGATATTTTTGAGATTGGTTTTCATCTCATCAATCTTGACATTTGAGAATTCATTAATTAGAAAATCGAGATAAGAACGGCGTCTCAGGATATTTTGAACATACTCGCGTACTTCTGCCCGTCCGCGGGAATCGAGTTCATTGGCTGTAGAATAATCAAGCGCACCATTTTCATCAAAATCTATTAATATTTCTATACTGACAGAGCGAGCAGTTGCTTCAGTTTCCAATGCAATATCCGTTTTTAAGTTAAAATTCAGCGACTTATAGAGACAAATAGTTTATTCAACGTTCGAGGGAACGTTAAGCTTATATCTCAATTTCTGTTAGCCAAGAAT
>DASSAY010000348.1:0-2547 GCA_035699185.1 Balneolaceae bacterium
ATGCAGAAGCTGAACCAATGGGAAGAGAGCATCAAAGCGCTGGACAAAGCCGTGAGCAAAGACGCCGAGAAAAGTGGCCTGTACAACCTGCGAGGCTTTGCCAAATTGCAGCTCGAAGACCTTGAAGCTGCCAAAGAAGACTTTGAAAAGGCTATAGATTTAGATGACTCTCCCGCCGCGCACCGAAATATTGTGCTCTACAGGATCATGAGCGATAAGGGGAATGAAGCCATCACCTACTTACTGGATCGTATCAGAAATCACCCCAAAGATGTAGAAAATTGGATTTTAATGGGCGATTTGATGCAACGCGCAGGGCAGAGCGCCAAAGCCGCTACTTATTATGAACAGGCCCGGAAAATGGATCCTGATAATAAATATGTGAAGAAGCAACTGGGGATCGCGGATTAAGCGGATTTTACTGATTAAATTTGTTGATTGCGGTTTCAAGTTATTTTGATTAGCCCTATATTTGTGGCCTCCTAAAATTTACTTTATTGCCCTGGTGGCGTCCTCCTTCGCTAAAGCTTCGGCAGGGCAGGGAATTGGGAAAGGCAATTAGTTAAAAATGTCCTTTTAAATAAAGATTGCCCTGGTGGCGGAATTGGTAGACGCGCTGGCTTGAGGGGTCAGTTCCCGTTTAGGGAGTGCTGGTTCGACTCCAGTCCAGGGTACTTTTTAAAGCCTATTCACTTGGAACGGTATAGTTTCAGGAGATAGGCTTTTTTATTTTCTCCCTTCATCATTACTTCAGGGGTTATCCATCGCAAGGTGATTTTATAAGCCCTTCAAAATTTTACGAAGTTTATTTGGTTATATTCAGCCTTGAAGCTTTTGGTATGAACGCATTTATAATAATTCTTTTTTTAAGTTGTTAGATAAATTGGATAAAATAGAATTGTCGGGGATCATAAAAAATGGATAAAAATATGAAAAGTGATATTGCACTGGATGATTATTTAGCCTTAGCAAAAGAAATAGCCTTAAACGAGCTGGCCCCAAGAGCAGAAGAAATTGACCGGGAAAGAAAGTGGCCCGAAAAGTCGATACGAACCTTACAAAAAGCACTGGGCGGACTTGTGATACCTGCCCAATTTGGCGGTAATGGGCATGGCCTTTTAGGCGTCGCTAAAGTTTGTGAAATTCTGGGCAAACAATGCGCCTCCACCGCTATGTGTTTCGGAATGCATTTGGTTGGATCCGCGGTTCTGTCTGCGAAAGCCACACCGGAACAAGAAGAAAAGTTTTTGGTTCCTATTGCAGAAGGCAAGCATCTTACCACCCTTTCGCTGAGCGAACCGGGGACAGGCGCTCATTTTTATATCCCTGAGGCCGAACTCACAAAAAAGGAAAACGGTGATTATATCCTGAATGGAACTAAGGCATTTGTTACCAATGGGGCTCACGCCGACTCTTATGTGACTTCCGTTGTTATTCCGGATCCGGAAACACCCGTTGGTCAATTTTCCTGTGTGGTTGTTCCCAATGAATCGGATGCCTTAGAATGGAAACAACACTGGACGGGAATGGGCATGAGAGGCAACGCTTCCCGAAATGTCGAAATAAAAGAACTTCATCTCCCCGCTATGAACTTGCTGGGAGAGCAAGGGGATGAACTCTGGTATGTTTTTGAAGTGATCGCTCCCTATTTCATAACAGCTATGGCAGGTACCTATCTGGGCATAGCCACGGCTGCTATTGATGAAGCGGTGAAACACTTAAAGAAAAGAAAGCACTCTCACAGCGGAACGCCTTTAGCTCATCAGCCGGTGGTGCAGCATCGGATGGGTGCTTTATGGGCAAAGGTGGAAAGAACACGTCAACTTATTTATTCGGCAGCAAACAAAGGAGATGCCGGAAAGCCGGAAGCGCTCCTTTCCCTTTTGAGCGCCAAAGCAGAAGTTGCTGATTGCGCGGTAAATGTGGCCAATGATGTTATGACTTTAATGGGTGGAATTGCATACGCAGAAAACGGGAAGCTCGGAAGGTGCTTGAGGGATGCCCGGGCATCCCATGTAATGGCCCCCACTACTGATCTGTTAAGGATCTGGACAGGAAGGGCGCTGCTGGATGTGCCGCTTTTAGGTGATTAATTTTGGCTATATCAAGATAAACTAATGGAAGAATCCACAATTTTAGAAACTAATTTTATTCTTCTGGCCCTGACAAAAAGCAGGGATCTTGAATTTTTGCTCTCGACTTTAGCTAAAGAAGAAAACATCCGGTTTGAATCGGTTGAGGATGCCGAAGATTTAAACGGGCAACAGCCAGACGACTATATCATTACCTTTATTATCGGCAGCGATGTTGAAGATCCTATCCAAAGCGCCCAGCGGCTTCATGCAGTAAATAACAGGGCTAAAATTATTCTGATTACAAAGCCGGACAATATTAAGTCTCTTAAAGAAACGGTAAAATTTTCTCCCTTCATCGGAACGAATGTCTTTTGCCTTGATGAATCGAATGAAGAGAAATTAGAAAAAAGGGTTAAAGAAATTTTACGGGATAGTCTGAAAGCAGAGAAGTACCGTTCTGTGGTAGAAGAAA
>DASSAY010000349.1:0-5348 GCA_035699185.1 Balneolaceae bacterium
CCCGCCATCGGTGCCCGGCTCCACATTTTGGGACGTGGTGATGAGATAGGTTGATTCGCGGGACTGGTCCCCCAATTCGGTAGCCCAGGTATCGGCCGTTGCAGTTGCCAGGGCAGCCATTGCGGCTGCTAAGAAGAGTTCACTATTAAAAAATGCTGCTAAAATAAGGCTTAAAACGAGCGCAAAACTGTTGGCCCAAACCTGTCTGCCGTCGCGACGCACTTCACCCCAATGTGATTTTGCTTTTCGATAATTTGTGAGAATGGCACCGGAAATGAAAAAAAGAAGAATAACAAAGGCCGCCGCGAATCCGCCTAAGCCGAATACAAAAGTACCGACAACGATGGCGGCGAACATTCCGTCAAGCGTTAACTGTCGCCATAAAAAAGCGGTGAATGAACATACCGAAGCCAGAATCAATCCCAAAATAATCGCGCGGTGCTGTTCGGCATTGGCTGCGAATATGAACACAATAATTAATAGAAAGGAAAAAAGATAGTTGAGTTTACGATCCACCGGCTGCTAAGATTGATCGGATGGAGGGACCGAAGTTCCGTTTTTATCTTTGAGAATGGCAAAAATTACGGTTACATAACCGGCCATAATCACAATGGGTGAAATATAGAGCGAGATGATGCCATACACTTCATTTTCTATATACATTGCGGTGAAACCAATGATTACAAGCAACAAGCCGAGCGAAAGAATTTTATAATTCCATGCGCTAAAAATCATTGGATCGTTATTTTGGGTACTTCTTCTTTTAGAAGCCATTTTCAATAGAGATTTATATTTGCTATGGTGAAACGAAACTGAAAACTTTACCTTTATGTCATTCCGAATCCCAATTTATTGGGTGAGGAATCTCAAATGTAATAAAGATAAGTGCTTAAATTAAAAGAAAAAGATCATATCAACGTTTGAGATCCCTCACATGCGTTCGGGATGACACTATAGGAAAAAACATATACCGTTTTAAACTAACAAAAATTATTAACCTTTATTTTTGATTTTTTGAATTCAATTATTCTCGCTTCCGCAAGTCCAAGGCGCAAAAAGTTGTTACAGCAAATAAATCTTCCTTTTCAAGTGCATCCGTCAACGGTTGATGAAACCTTCAGCCCGCAACTGAAAGCGGATCAAATAGTTCAACAATTGGCACTGCGTAAAGCTAAAGATGTTGCCGCACAATTTAAAGATGCGCTCATCATCGGGGCCGATACCATTGTGGCGTTTGAAGATGAAATTTTGACGAAACCGGAGGATAGCCAGGATGCAAAAAATATGCTTGGCAGGCTTAGCGGCCAAACGCATCAGGTTTATACCGGTGTGGGACTTTGCAAAGTGGACAGCCAAAATAACATTACCGAAAGTACTTCGTTTTTTGAGAGAACCGAGGTAACTTTTGGCAGCCTAAACCCAGAAGATATTGATGCCTATGCAGCAAGCGGAAGTCCCCTGGATAAAGCCGGTGCCTACGGAATCCAGGATGATTTCGGTGCTATTTTTGTAAAGGGAATTGAAGGCGATTTTTATAATGTTATGGGTTTCCCGCTTCATTCATTTTACGAAATTATGCATTCTTTCGCCCCTGAATGTTTATCTAAAGGCAAGGAGTTAAATGATTAAAACCTCCAAAAAATACCTGCTGTTCATGCTGCTCATCATCGCCCCGCAGTTGGCTTTAGCGCAAATGGACAGCGATTATTTCAAGGCTGAGCAGTTATTTCACCAGCAAAAGTTTGAGCAGGCTTATCAAATATTCGAGCAGCTTCATCATGAGAATCCCACATCTTACCTTTTTCTTGATAAAGCCACGGAGTGCCTGGTAAATCTCAAAAAATATGAAAAAGCAGCTGCGCTGGTTAAAGAAGCCATCAGCAATGGACATTTTCAGCTTCAGGGGGTGATTCGACTGGGAGAAATCTATCACATCAGCGGGGATGAAAAACGTGCTTTTTCTGTATGGAATGAAGTGCTGAAAAAGCATTCCGGTAATTATGAAGTTGCGTTGCGGGTGGCGCGGGTAATGAAAGACCGGGGCGCTTATAAACAGTCTATCGAAGTGTACAAAAAAGCCGCTGAAGCATTGCCTAATTCAACGATGATCACGTCTGAACTGGCTGAGACTTACCTGGAGGCGGGAATTTACGACAAAGCTATCCAGCAGTTTCTGCAATTGGTGAAACAAGAACCCTCTCGCATCAATTTTGTTCAAACAAGGCTTATTCGCCTTCAGAATGATGCCATTTACAATACAGCCATCGCAGAACTTTCGGATTTCCTTGATGATTTGTCCCCGGACCATCCAAGCTATGGCCATCTCCGCAGGCTTGAAATCTGGCTGCTGATGGAGCAGAAATCATTCAAGCAGGCGCTGAAAAAGGCGGAGGTTTTGGAGGCGAAGTCACCGAGCGTCACTTACGCTTTATATAATTTAGGTACAAAATTATTGGCCGAGCAAGAATTTGAACTGGCTGAGGAAGCTTTCTCATTCTACATAGAAAACGGTTCCGGGAGTATAAAAAACAGGAGTCGCGAAGAGCTGGCAAGGGTTTATATAAAATGGGCTGAATATTATGAAGATCACAGCTTGGGGCTGTCTCCTGAAATTAATCAACTTTATCAAAAAGCTTTTTCTACTCTGCAGCAGCTTTATGGCCAAACTTCGGGCTATTATCGAATGGACAAGGTGTTGATCATGCTTTCGGAGTTGTCGCTGGATGTACTGCATCAACCCGAGAAAGCCGCTGAATATTTAGCTGAACTTCGTGGGCGGTCCGGCTCTTCATCAGCCGCCGCGGCAAGTTTCATTCAGGGACGAATTCATCTTTATAACAAAAATTTTAGCCGCGCACGGGTGTCATTCACCGAAAGTAGCAAGCAAAGCGAGTCACAAGGCCTTTCCGCAAAAAGCCGCTATTACCTGGCTTTGACCGACTTTTATGCCGGTGATTACGAATTCGCCCAAATACAGCTTAAAGCACTTGAGCGTGAGAACTCTTCTTATTTCGCCAATAATGCATTACAGTTGGGCCTCTGGATACAAAACGGGCTTCGGGCGGACAGTACCGCCAAGAGTTTAGAACCTTTTGCCCGGGCTGTTGAACATTTTTCACAGGGTGAAAATCAGCAGGGCATCGAAAAATTGAAGCATCTTTTTAATGATCATAATTATCACCCGCTCATGGATGATGCTTTGCTCGAATTGTCCGCTCACAAGAGCATGCAAAATGTAATTTTTATTTATGATAAACTGAGTCAATATTTGAGAACGTACGGGATGATGTCTCCCCTTCATGAGCGACTGCTCTGGGAAAAGGCTCGCATTGCTGATCAGCTTGTGACCAATAAAAAAATTCCGGCTGATGTCTTGACAAAGAGTTCAAACGATAGCCTAAAATCATCCGTTGAACTACCAACTGATATTGATCAGATTATTACCTTATATGAAGAAATGCTGCTGAAATTTCCTAATGGATTTTATGCCACTTACGCGAGAAACAGAATTCAAGAACTGCAAAAAATGAATACTTGAATGTTAATCAATGCCATTATTCTTTGAAAGAAACCACCCCTGGCCCCTCCTGGGAAAGGAGGGGATTCTCCCCTTTTCAAGGGGAGATGCAAGAGGGGTTGCCGTAACAATTCAAAAAATGATTTCTTACCAATTTAGTCAACACCTCATTTAATATGCTACGCACTCTACTTGTCCTGCTCTTCACCCTGTTATTTTCTGTTTCAGGATATTGTCAGCATCTTTTTATTCCCATGGATGCCACCCAAACCAATCACCTGAAAGCTTACGGCATTATTTTTAATAACTTGAAAGACGGGAATGACTCCAAATGGCTGCTCAATTACAGGGGCGGGAGTTTTTTAACCGGTTATTCGGATGAATTGCTGCGCGCGTGCCGGCTCCGGAATGTAAAAGCGAAAAAGATTTCCGATCAACAAGCCGCGGAAATGATCGCCGAGGTTCAAAATCCGAATGTGAATACTGCGGTGGTTGTGCTTAACAAAGCGCCCAAAATTGCGGTTTACACTCCCAAGCAGTCTCTTCCCTGGGATGATGCCGTAACCCTGGCTTTGACTTACGCAGAAATAGAATTTGATAAGGTCTGGGATCCGGAAGTGCTGGCGGGCAAGCTAAAACAGTACGACTGGCTGCACCTTCATCATGAAGATTTTACGGGGCAGTACGGAAAATTCTGGGCATCATCACGAAACCAGCCCTGGTACATTCAGCAGGTGCAGAAAATGGAGGCGATGGCTAAGTCGCTGGGATTTGAAAAAGTAAGTGTTGAAAAGAAAGCGGTGGCCCGAAAAATCAAAGAGTACGTGGGGCAAGGCGGATTTTTATTCGCGATGTGTTCCGGCACCGACACTTTCGACATCGCTCTGGCAGCCCAAGGCGTAGATATCGTGCCCACTCCTTTCGATGGTGATCCCGCCGACCCGAATGCCCAGCAAAAACTTGATTTTAGTAATACGCTGGCCTTTGAAGATTTCACCATCAGCCTGGATCCTGCCGAGTATGAACACTCGAATATTGATGTTCCTGTGAAGCTTGACCAGGTCGACCGTTCACTCGACTTCTTCACCCTGTTTGAATTTTCTGCCAAATGGGATCCGGTTCCCACCATGCTTACTCAAAATCATGTAAGCAGCATTCGTGGTTTCTACGGACAGACGACGGCTTATCAAAAAGATAAAATAAAAGAGTCAGTGGTGATTTTAGCCGAAAGTCCGGGACGAAATATGGTGAAGTATATTCACGGAACCTATGGCCGCGGCACCTTCACTTTTTATGCAGGACATGACCCCGAAGATTACACACACCGAGTAAACGATCCGCCGACGGATTTAAGCCTTCATCCCAATAGTCCCGGCTATCGTTTGATTTTGAATAACATTCTTTTCCCCGCTGCTAAGAAAAAAGAGCGAAAAACATAACCCGTTAATCATAGACATCGATTAACATTTTTCACTTCTTTGATATGCAAAAAGTTCCATAAATTTAATCAATTAAAGGTATAATAAATAACAATTTAGAATGTAGTATTTTAGGTTTTGCCTTGTAGTAAATGTCCGTAATTTTAGTTTCACTTTTTTGAAGGCATTTACCCTTAAAAACCTCCTGTTTTCTTCATGAAATACTACATGCAATTCGTTCTCAAAGAGAGGCGACTTCTATCATTTGGACTCACGTTCAACTTTTTTTCCAACTTCGGCCAAACCTTTTTAATCTCCTTGTTTGTCCCTTTTTTCTTAAGCTCTTTCAATCTTTCTAACGCGACTTTCGGCTCCATCTATTCGGTGGCTACGCTTGGCAGCGCCTTCACCCT
>DASSAY010000350.1:0-3458 GCA_035699185.1 Balneolaceae bacterium
AAGTCGTGATGCCTGCCCGTCCCATCAGCCCGCCAATCACCCTTACTTCAACCCCGGCCCGATAGGAAATCGGGAAACGGACATCTTTGATGACATCTGTTGAAAAAAGGGCAATATCAGACAGGCGGTATGAAAGGCCGATGCTTAAATTTCGGGGCAGCTCTTCATCATTCAATGAGCCGTAAGTGGGACGATTGATATTAGTGGCTTTGGCTCCGATCCATAAACCAGGGGTGATGGCAGCAGCAATACCCGCATCAACGCCAACCGCTCCTGCCGAGCCGTAGCCTCCGCCCTGCATCACATGACTGTAATTGAGAATAAGGCCGAAATGAAAACCTTTAAAGGAATTTTTATAACCGATGCGAAAACGGCTTTCATTAAAAAGGTCAAATCCATAGCGGTGAATGCCGGCCGCTAAAACACCTATTTTGACTGGATAAGTTACAGAAACCGCCATATCGGTGATCTCGGCAAAGCCGTAATAGCGAACGCCAAAGAAGGAAACCGAAGCTTTATCCTCAGCCATCAGCGCCGGATTGCCAAAGATCGACCATGCGGTATTTGGCAGGGCGGTAATGGCTTGTCCCATAGCTAATTCACGCGCACCGATCACCGCCTGAGCATGAGATTTAACGGCAGAATTTAAGATGCATATTCCCGCTAAAAAAAGAGTTAAAGAAGCTTTTGAAAAACCAGGAATTTTGTACAAGATCAAGGCCAGAGGAAGTTTGAATCCGGAGCATCCGCCGGCTGGCGGATGTGAGGATTTCAAACTTTCGATAACGCAGAGTCCAGCCTTCGTAGCCTTCGCTACTTCGGCGGAGTAGGCCTTGGACAAAAGAACGGTTTTGCACAGCTTCCTTAAAAGTTTTCTGTATGGATGTAATAGCTTTTGTATCATGTACCCCTCTGATCTCTTTATTCTTGATATTCGACAATCTATAAATTTAGATGAGTATTTTCCAAATTTTTAAGAAAAGCGGCTTTTGGATGATTACAAGCCTGTTTTGGTTGATGTCATCTCCCGTTTTCGGCCAGGAAATTAGCGCTGATGTCTCCGTTGATCGCAGCCGCATCAACAGCACTTCACTAAATTATCTGGATAATTTTGCCGTTGAAATTGAAAATTACATCAACGAATACGACTGGATTAATGCCGGCTTTCTTCCCGAAGAAAGAATCGACGTTGATATGCAAATCATTTTGTTAGGCATGGATGATGATTACAATTTTGCCGCGCAGCTTATCATTCGTTCACGTCGCCCTATTTATAATTCATTACAAGAAACCGCTCTTTTTCTCTTCAATGATGAAAACTGGAGCTTCAATTACACTCCAAACCGCGCCCTTATCCACGATGAGTTACAGTTTGATGCTTTAACCAGCGTCCTTGATTATTATGCTTATATCGTGCTCGGCTATGATTTTGACAGTTTTGACCGGCTCGGCGGCACTCCTTACTTTTTAGAAGCCCAAAATATTGTCTCCCGCGCTCAAACAACCTCTGCCGCCGGGTGGTCACGTTCGGGTGGGTCAGACAGGAATCGAGCTCAGTTAGTGGCGGATTTATTAAATCCCGCTTACTCGGGACTTCGCGAAGCCATCTACCAGTATCATCGACAGGGGCTGGATGCTTTTATTGACAATCCCCAAAAGGCGCGGGAAGAAATACTCGAAGCGCTCAGGAAAATACAAGATACGCAGCGTACCACCTCCAATAACCTGCTGTTCAATATTTTCTTCAACACCAAATACCGCGAAATCACTGCTATTTTTGAAGATGCGGATCCCCAGATCCGGGTCGAAGCCTTCAATCTGCTCGCCGAAATAGACCCCGGGCACCTTTCGGCCTATCGAGAACTGCAATAAAGTTTTGAGTCGTGAGCCTTGAGTATTGAGCAACTTGCTCATGACTCACTACTCATCACTTGTTACTCGTTACGCATTTCTCATCTTTTTTGTATATTGCCGCGCCAAGGAATTAAACCATTTCTAAAACTGAAAATATTTTCTTCGTATGAAATTTTACGTTTGTATAAAACAGGTTCCGGATGTGAACGCCCCGATCCAGATTAAAGAGGGAAACCTGATTCAAGATACCAGTCGCATGGTTCTTAACGCTTATGACGCTTCGGCTGTTGAGGAAGCGCTTGTGCTCACCGAAAAGCATGAAGGCGAGGTGGAAGTCGTGCTGGTTGGCCCCGACAAAGCCACCGAAACCATTCGCAAAGCCCTGGCTATGGGCGCCGACAAAGCCACTCATATTAAAATCAGCGGTGATGAAAATTACGACTCCGCTATCTATGCCAAAATTCTTTCAGCCTTTTTTAAAGACAAAGAATATGATGTGATTTCATGCGGCAAGCAGTCTCAAGACACTGATGCAGGCCTGGCCGGTGGAATGATTGCCGAACATCTGAATCTTCCTTACGCCACCAACGCCGTGGGACTCGAAATCGAAGATGGCAAAATGGTTGTAAAACGCCAGGGTGATGCGGGACAGGAAATGATTGAACTGCCCACGCCCTGCCTGGTTACCTGCTCGAACGATATGAACGAACCGCGCATCCCGAGCCTGAAAGGCATCATGCAGTCCAAGCGCAAGCCGATGGAAACGGTTGAATTGTCGTCGCTTGATCTCGACCTGGAAAGCCTTCAGCCCGAAACAAAAGTAACCGGATATATGGAAAAACCCGAACGCGAAGCGGGGCAAAAATTTGAAGGAGAACCGGATGAAATCGCCAAAGAAGTTGCCCAACTACTCGATACCGAAGCGAATGTAGTATAAAGAAAATTCGAAATCCGAATGTTCAAAATCCAAAACCTTTAATCGTTTTGAATTTTGATCATTCGAATTTCGTGCTTAAATGAATTTAAATTGTAAACAGATTACCAACTATTAAAATGAGCACTCTACTATCCCATATCGCCATTAGCGACGGAAAAATTAAGCGATCTTCGCTGGAAGTTTTGTCGCATCTGCGCCAGCAGGCCGAAGAACACGGCCACACTTTGGAAGCCGTTATCATTGATGCCGAAGCTTCCAACTACGTTGACCAGGTTAAAAACTACGGCCCTTCAAAAATTTATACGGTCGAAGATCCCGTTTTCAAAAATCATGTCAACACGCCGCTGCTTAAAGCGCTCACCAAGGTGATGGACGAGGCAAATCCCTATGTTTTCGCTTTTGCATCAACCGAAAGCACCAAAGATGTACTCGGCGCGCTGGGCGCTAACCGGGATGCGGCTGTTTTATCTGATGTGTCGGAATTTGAACTGACGGATGAAGGCGTCAAAGCCGTTCGTCCCGTGATGGCTGCTAAGATTCTTTCCAAAAATATGGCTACAGGCGATCAAATTCTGATTTCCGTCCGTTCCGGCTCTTATGATCTGGATGAAAAGGAAGCCGACAGCGAAGTAGTGAATGTTGATTTCAGCATTGATGAAAGCGAAAT
>DASSAY010000351.1:0-3756 GCA_035699185.1 Balneolaceae bacterium
CAGCCGCTTGCAAACCTGCGGGTGAATCCTCCGTTAAATGACACGGAAGAGAAAAAGGCTTCGGTCCCAGGTCTGCCCCAAAGTCCCACGCACCATGTTTGCCCGGTATCTCCATCGTATAGTCTCGTGTGGGAGCTGACATTGGCCTTTGGTAATCCGGTTCAATACCGATGCCGAGTTCTGCAAATGACTTATCCCCTAACATATCCACTGTCTCACCTCCTCACACCATCCTCGATGTACTCTCCGAGCTCAATGGCCAATCTCCGAATATCAGCATCTTCCCTCACGTGGAAAACCGCACCGTCTAACAAGCCCTTATTGTTTACTGTCACATTGTTTGATGATCCAACAGAATTTAGAGACGGCCCCACAGATCCACTCATATTCGGGACTGCTGCGTGCGCAAGTCTTAATGACGATTGATTGACCTTCTTTAATGATTTATCAATTCCGATAGCCATGCCTTCGCCTGTCCATTCTCCAATTTGTTTCATGAGTTTTGAGGGAGATCCGATACCAAGAAAGTCTTTTGCCCAATCGACTGCGCCGCCAACAACTTTCTTCACTCCATCTATAAGCGCGCCGGCCATATGCTTGACTCCGTTCACAAGGCCTTGAATGATGTCTTTGCCCATCCCGAACAAATCGATTCCTTTGAGAAAGTCCATCACACTGTCCCAAGCGCTTTTAATGCCATGCCAAATATCTTTTGCAGTATCGGTGATGAAGCTAACGGTTTTGTGCCAAACGTCTTTCAAGAATCCCCACACGGCTTTGAAAATTTTGACCGTCCATTTTTTGATTTTATCCCAATTGGCGATAATCAGAATAGCCAGACCGATGACGGCTGCAATTACCCACCCAATGGGGCCGAGTGCTATAAACCACGACGCGGCCATACGTGCCGCATTAAACAATGCCCGTGCTGCCATCCATGCATATTTAGCGATAATCCTCGCCATCGCCGCGATCATTCGTCCTGCGGCTTTTCCGGCACTTTTTGCACCGTTTAGCATGGATTTTCCAATCATCTTCATTGATGTAAGGACCCTTGCCCGCATCATGCCGGTGGCTCTCCAAATGGCTTTCGCCATACCGCCAAAGAGTGACTGTAGTAGCAAAATAGGCGGAGAGACAAGCTTCAAGACGCCGATTATCGTAATGATGTATCCTATCACTTTCCCGATCGTCGGATTTGCTTTGATCAAAGCGTTAAGCCATTTCACAAAACCAGTAACAATGTTTAGAACTTGAGATCCAAGGGGAGCCATGGAAGTGCCTAGATTTACAATCAAATCAACAAGACTTCCGATCAGTTGCAATATCTTAGGGCCATTCGTTCGGATATAATCAATAAACTTTTTAAAACCTTTAGACTTCCCGACGTTTTGCGTCCACTTTAAGAACCTTTCAGAAAGATCAACCAAACCGCCCTGCATATCTTCGGAAAGCGGTCCGAAGGCTACCATTAAATTCATGATGCCTCGTATGACATTTCCGAATGCTTTCCCGAAAGCTGTCATAGCCGGACCGGCGCTTTTACCAAGCCAATCAAAAAACACCTGAACATCGGCGCTTTTCAAAGATTTATTTAAGCTTTTTAATAAAGTTGACATCGCGCCGAGGGAACCTTCAAAAACGGGTTTAAGACTTTTGATGACTCCTTTTAGCGTCCCTAAACTACGAGTGAATATATCAACTACCGGCTTTTGGAATTGCTTGGAGAATTTCGCCCAGAAGGAACTGAAACTTTGCAGGGACTTCAACCCTTCTTTTTGAGCCTTACTTAACCCCCGTGTAGCTTTAGCTATTTTCTTTTTGATTTCAGCCCGTTTCTTTTCATCGTCGGTTTTCTTTAATTTCTCTTGTAACTTGTTAATGTCCTTATTAGCACCGAATACATCATTCAACGCCGATGTTGCGATAATTCCAAATGCCGCCGCGCCTGTGCCTGCCGCCGCAAACGAAGCGCCGAGCGCCCCGACTGCCGCAGTAGCTGACGCGATAACGGGAATGGCTGCCGAAAAGGAGGAAATCAAAGCACCACTGATCATACTCTGACTGACCTCGCCGATTGATCGAATGGCTGTGGCGATGCTGTTCAACCTGCGGTAAGCGTCTGTGGTTTTTACCTTGATTTTCACTCCGACACTTCGCGGCAAAGAAGCGAGAGACGCCTTTACACGTTTCATCTTCCTCGTGAAATCAGTGATCTTCGCCCCGATGGAAGCAGTCATTTTCTCATTCGCCATGTTCTTCCCCCTTTCCGATCTTAAGACTATTTAACCATTCTTGTTGTCTATGCAATTTTTCTTTCATATCTTCCGGATCTTTGTGCTTCTGTTCGACTTTTTGCCGATCAAATAATTCATATTGTTTTAGCTTCTTTGCATGGTAAGCGGCTCGCATCATCATCGCTTCAAGTGCCATCATTTCCATTTCGTCATAAACCTTTTCTTGTTTGGCATCCATCAACAAATGAAACTCTTTTGGCGTCATCCGCATGGTTTCTTCCGGTCTTAAATCGAGATAGCGATAAGCCGTCTTAATAACCTCATCGACATCTATTTCACGAGCGCTTCGAATTGTTTCTGCGCTTCCGGATCCTGATTCATCATTTTCTTCACGGTCTTCCTGAAGAAAAAATTATCCGCCACAACCTCGTTTCCGGTTTTTAAAATAAAATCAAGATCAAGTTGCTCCGCTTCGAATTTCTGTTCAACATCTTTCTCAATTTGTTTCCGAGAAAACCCTTTGCCGGCATGATAAAGTCCGTAATAAACCACATCGATGAAACTATTAAAATTCCCCTGCATGACCTCGCCCACAAATTCAAGAGCGCTATCATATTTTTTGTTAATTTCAGATACTGCTTTAAAATCGAGCTTTAATTCGTATTCCTTGCCATCAATTTCATAGTTTGCCAATATGATCACCCTTTCAATATAAAAACGGGGACGTTTACGCCCCCGCTGGTACCTGTGTTACGGTTTCTTTTGTAATCACGCCGTTAAGCGACGCCTCAACTGAATATGTTGAGAACTCGCCGTTTGAATATGTTTCTTCAAAACTTGATAACATATAGCTTCCACGTTCTGCATCAAGCGTGCGAGTATTGATTTTTAGGATTTCTACAAACTGACGACCCCGGATGGAATCTTCGATATATGTGATTGCCGGATCGTTTTCAGTGAGGACACCTTCAAGCGATACCGATTCTGTCACTGGTCCATACCCGCTACCGGTTTTATCTTTCGTACTCAAATCAACACTATCGGCTTCAATCGTGCGGCCGCCGTCCGTTTGGTTAAACACACGAGCGGTCGTGTCGGGGTCTGGATCAACTCCTGGGATCACGACCGCGAACAAAAACTCGTCACCCTGATATTCGGGTTTGTTTGCCATTAAAATCACCCCTTCTTAGTCTTGAAACGCTGCAACTGTGAGAGAAGTCACGTCATCATAAGCTATAGTTACTTTCCCGTCAGCATTAAAACGTGCAGTGGGGAAAGGTCCCGCCTTTAACTCACTTGTCGCGGGTACGGTTAGTGTTAAATCGTGATCAAACCCGAAATTACATTTACTTACCGATTCAACTGTAACCATTTTTTCAACCGCATCATCGTTGACAAAATGCAAAATGGTTTTACCGTCATTTACAAATGAATCCCCTGCGCTGTCAGCTGCTTGAAAACTTGGACTCAATCCACTTAAAGTAACTTTCTGTACCGGAACATCCGCCATATTCTCACC
>DASSAY010000352.1:0-5153 GCA_035699185.1 Balneolaceae bacterium
GGCTCTTTTCGGTTGAAGCCTGCCGTTTCAAACGGGCCTAATTTATCAACCAGATCACGAATGGTTGAAAGACAAGTTTCATCATCCTCCATTTTGTAATCAGTAACGCCGCTGATCTCGGTGTGCGTCGTAGCCCCGCCCAGCGTTTCATTATCCACATCCTCGCCGATGGCTGCTTTCACAAGATAGCTTCCCGCCAGAAAAACGCTTCCGGTGCCGTCCACAATCAGCGCTTCATCACTCATGATGGGCAAATAAGCACCGCCCGCAACACAGCTGCCCATAATAGCTGCAATCTGGGGAATTCCTTTAGCACTGATAACCGCATTATTGCGGAAAATGCGACCAAAGTCATCTTTGTCAGGGAAAATTTCATCCTGCATAGGCAGGTAAACTCCTGCTGAATCAACCAGATAAATGATAGGCAACCGATTTTCAATAGCGATCTCCTGCGCGCGCAGGTTCTTTTTGGCAGTGATTGGGAACCAGGCACCTGCCTTCACTGTGGCGTCGTTGGCAACAATCACGCAGTCGCGTCTCGATACGCTGCCAATACCCATCACTACACCGCCGGATGGACACCCGCCTTCGTCTTCGTACATTTCATAACCGGCCCACAAGCCTTCTTCATAAAACCGGCTATTCTCATCAATAAGCGCATCAATACGTTCACGGGCCGTCATTTTGCCCTTTTTATGCTGCTTTTTGATGCGCTTTTCGCCCCCGCCTTTTTTAATTTTGTCTTCCATTTCATTGATTTCGCGGATAATGGATTTTAAATCCTGCTGTGAGGCGGTGGCTGAATTACGGGAACTCATAAAGCTTGTTTAATTAGTGATAATAGTTTCTGATTTTAAAGCGTTTCTAAAATAATGAATTTTAACAACCATCAGTAATGTTAATGTTTATTTAGATTGAACTTCGTTACTTTGGTTTTTGAATACTATAAAAGCAAAGCAGGTTGTCATCCCGAGTCCCGAATGCTCGGGAAGTGATTTTCTGAATGACGAGGGATCTCAAATGTAATAGAGGAAACAACTTGAATTCAGTATTAGTGGTATTAGCGCTTGAGATCCCTCACATGCGGGATGACAAATGGTTCGTAAAAACATTAAGTTTCCAATAAATGATGAAATCATTCAAATACTTTTTATCCACAACTTTAGCAATCCTTTTTTCTATTTCCGCTGTGCAGGCACAACGACTTAGCGGCTATCCCGAATTGGTAATGCAGCATCACGAACAACCGTTGTATGTCAATTTTATAGTTTTGCCCGGCAATTCGGATTCTACGGTTACTTTAGCATCCGTTTTCAGTTTTTCCTACCGTTATTTGCCCTTTAAAAGGTCCGGCTCTTCTAATGGAAAGTTCACCAGTTCAACAAGCCTCAGCATGGAGGTTTTTAATTCCAGCAAAGAAAAGGCAGGCAGGAAAAATATTTCGATTGAAGGCTTGGAACCTGTCGCGCGAGCTTTTTGGACAGACACTGCGGTTGCCGGTTCTTACGAAGAAAGCAAATCCAACGAGAAATTTTTAAGCGGACATCTTGATGTTTCTTTAGATCCGGGTGTTTACAGTTTCATTCTTGAAATGAATCGTCCCGGGGTGGCAGAAAATCGTATCTCACCTGTTCAAAGTGTCATTCTAAAATCTTATAAAAAAATAAAAACGGGTGATATTTTAGTCGGTGAAAAACTAATAACCGGCCCGGAAGTGGACCAAATCAAACTCTCTGATTTAGGGAAAAACATCCTTTTTGGCCAGGATTTTTATGCCTTGGCTTATATTCCACAATTCAAAAAAGCCACAGATTATATTTTAGAAATTAACAGTCTTGAAATAAACGGCTCCGATACCAGTCAAACGGCTCAGGTTTATTCGCAAAAATTGACGAATGATGAGATCCGGACGGAAATCAGGCCTGAATTTGCTGAAAAGAACGCCCAAGGGAATTTCATTAGCCTGACTCCATCCAAAAGCGGCTTTGCTTATGCCCTGCTTAAAATTCCCGCCAGCACCTTTCCCAATAATCGCTATCAGCTGGCTATTAAAGATGCTAAAACGGAACAAGTTGTTTCTAAAGGCTCCTTTCAAACACTTTGGATTGATATGCCAACCAGCCTGCTAAGTCTTGATGTTGCTATCGACATGTTGCGTTTTATTGTTGATGAACAAACGCTTGATCACTTTTCTGAAGGCTCCCGTTCAGACCGCGAACAGAAATTTCGGGAGTTTTGGGAGCAGCGCGACCCCACGCCTAAAACCGTTTTTAATGAACTGATGGCAGAATATTATCGCCGCATTGATTATGTCTATGAGAATTTTTCAAGCCGCACCTTACCGGGCTATGAAACCGACCAAGGAAAGATTTATATCAAATTCGGAGCTCCCCAAAATGTGGAGCGAAAATATCCGCCGGATGGGGCAACAACCGAAATTTGGTACTATCCCAGCCGGCAATTTATTTTTAAGGCCACAAGCGGATTTGGTGATTTTAAATTGGTTTCGGGATAGAATTAACCACAAAAACACAGAAACATGGAAAGGTTGAAATCAATATTTAGACTGAAGAAGTTCTTCAAATTTTTTCCAAGCCATCCCCCTGCGCCCCCTTCGAAGGGGGAATTAAACTGAATTATTTGCAATAATTCAGTTATTTGTAGCAAATTTCAACTTCTATTATTTAGGCCTTCATGTGTCGGGCAAACTAAATCCGCTGATATTATCAGCGGAGCATTCGTCCCCCTTCGAAGGGGGTGCAGGGAGATGGCAGAAGCATTAATTTAAAATCAATTAAAATTCTCTGATTAAACAAATTTTATGAATTATCGAATGGCCATCAGCAGCGGAGATTTTAATGGGATTGGTCCTGAAGTTATTCTAAAAACTTTAGGTAAACGAAATCAGCCGGGCATCACTCCTATCATTCTAAGTTCTTCGGAAATTGTTGATTTTTATATCGATCGTTTTGCTATGGATTTTGAATATCATCACGCCACTTCTGTGGATGACATAAAAGATGAAGCGGTAAATGTGCTGGAAAGTTACGGCGATGAGAAGGTTACGGTAAGCCCGGGAGCCTTCACCCGTCAATCGGGAAAATGTGCGATGCTGTCGGTTGAAAGGGGAATTGAGCTCTGCAAAAAAGAATTGGCAGACGCCCTGGTAACGGCTCCTATTTCGAAAGAAGCCGTTAATTTAGCGGGATACAGCATCCCGGGCCACACTGAATTTCTGGCTGAAAAAACCGGTACCGATGATTTTATGATGATGCTGGTGAATGATAATCTGCGGGTGGGGCTGGCAACCGTTCACATTCCTATCGCTGAGGTTGTTAACCAGCTTTCGGAGGATTCTATTTTAAGGTATGCTCGAATTATGAATCAGTCTCTGAAAAATGACTTTAATATTGCGGCTCCAAAAATTGCTGTTTTAGGGTTGAATCCACATGCGGGAGATGGTGGGATTATTGGCAGAGAAGAGATTGAATTCATCACTCCCGCTTTAGAAAAAGCTCGCGGCGAAGGTATTGAATTGAGTGGGCCACATCCTGCAGATGGATTTTTTGGGAATCGAAAATACGAGCAGTTTGATGGCATTTTAGCAATGTATCACGACCAGGGATTGATTCCTTTCAAAACGCTTTCGTTCGGAAAAGGCGTCAATTTTACGGCCGGCCTGCCAATCATTCGTACATCACCCGATCACGGAACCGCTTTCGATATTGCCGGTAAAAATAAAGCTAATGCATCATCGTTTAATCAAGCTTTTGAGCTGGCTTTAAAACTGGCTGAGAATCGAACATCGAAGGTTTCTCTGTAGTGGAAATTATTGAAAAAACGGAATATTCGAAACTGGCGGAAATCTATGACGCGTTGATGCATGATGTGAATTACGAGCTATGGGCTGATTTTATTGATGCCCTGATTCTTGAGCATCATCCCGACCCGCATTCGCTTCTTGAGATGGCCTGCGGCACCGGCACTTTATCCCTTTTGCTCGACGAACTGGGCTATTATGAGGTTACCGGCGGGGACAAATCACCCGAGATGATTGAAAAGGCGCGCAAAAAGAATGAAGCGATGCACTGCAATGTCGATTTTCAGGTGATGGATTTCCTGGATATAAATTTCACCCGAAAGTTTGATGTTGTAGTTTCGGTTTTTGACAGTATAAATTACCTGCTGAGTCCGCAGAAAGTTTTAGCTTTTTTAAAGCAAACAAAAAAAGTGCTCAAGCCGGGAAGTTTGCTTATTTTTGATTTCACTACGCCGAAAAATTCAGTTCAGGCGGTTGAATATCTGCATAACGAAGAAGGTTATACCGGAGATAATCATCGATTTTTCCGAAAAAGTACGTATAATGCAGCGGAGCAAATGCACCAAAATGAATTCCGCATAGAAAAACTGGCTGATGACCAGGAAACGGTAATAAAACGTTTTCGGGAAGTGCATCACCAAAAAATTTACACCTTGCGACAAATGCTTGATATTATCGATCAAACAACGTATAAAGTGTGTGCAAAATACAGCGGATTCGACTTTGATGAAGCTGACGAAAATAGTTTACGAATTACAATGGTTTTACAATGTCCCAGCATTCAGTTATAGAATTTAGAAATGTATCGGTTTCTTACGACCGCCAGCCGGTACTCGATAACATTAATTTTAGCCTTGAAAACGGCAGCTTTACTTATTTGATAGGCCATACGGGGGCCGGAAAAAGCTCTTTTCTCCGGTTGATTTATCGCGATCTTATTCCCGACAGCGGCTCTGTTCGCGTTGCCAATATGGATGTTACTTCCCTGGCGGAAGCAAAAGTGCCCTATTTACGGCGACGGTTAGGTATCGTCTTTCAGGATTTTCAACTTCTGCCCGACCGTACGGTTTTTGAAAACGTTGCATTTTCACTCGAAGTTACAGGCAATAAAAAGAGTTTTATTAAACAGCGCGTGCTGGAAGTTTTGGGTATGGTGGGACTCAGTCATAAACGTAAAAATATGCCTGGTGATCTCTCCGGCGGCGAGCAGCAACGCGTCGTCATTGCCCGCGCCCTGGCGAACGAACCTCGCATAATGCTGGCGGATGAACCGACCGGAAACCTTGATCCCGGTGCTTCGGCGGAAATCATGGAGCTGCTTAAGAAAATCAAC
>DASSAY010000353.1:0-8328 GCA_035699185.1 Balneolaceae bacterium
GTGGGCGTCAACAAATATAAACTTGACAAAGAAGCGCCGATTGATATTCTTGAAGTAGATAACGCCAAGGTACGAAATGCGCAAATTGAACGACTTGAGAAATTGCGAGCCGAACGAAATGAAGATGAGGTTACTTCAGCACTCGAAAACATCACCAAAGTGGCCGATTCGGGTGATGGAAATCTGCTCGAAGTGGCTGTTGAGGCGGCGCGAAAACGAGCAACACTGGGTGAAATATCCGATGCGATGGAGAAAGCCTTCGGGCGATATAAAGCAACCGTAAAATCAATATCAGGCGTATATTCTTCCGAAATGGATAGTGATAACAATTTTAAAAAGGCTCAGCAGTTGGCTGATGAATTTGCCGATCTTGAAGGACGTCGTCCGCGAATTATGGTTGCGAAAATGGGTCAGGACGGCCATGACCGCGGTTCCAAAGTAATCTCAACCAGTTTTGCCGACCTTGGTTTTGATGTGGACATCGGTCCGCTCTTTCAAACGCCGGAAGAAGCAGCACGTCAAGCGGCGGAAAATGATGTGCATATTTTGGGCGTTTCAAGCTTGGCTGCGGGACACAAAACGCTGGTACCACAGGTGCTTGAAGAACTCGAAAAATTGGGTCGCGATGATATCATGGTAATCGTGGGCGGGGTGATTCCACAGCAAGACTACCAGTTTTTATACGACAAAGGTGTGGTGGGCATTTTCGGCCCGGGAACGGTTATCCCCACCGCCGCTCAAAAAATCCTGGAGATTTTGATTGGCAGTCACAACAAAAATTAACTCTGACACCTCCCGCCTAAATTCTGAAAACCGCGGAATTTAGGCACCCTCCTCAAGGAGGGATGAAAACCATTTCTCCGCCAGCTGGCGGAAGACGATCGGCTTTAAGTGTTCTAAAGCCATTATGAGGGGTGTTCAATTTAGAGATAATTCCATGACCAAGAATAAAATTATTCCATATGATCCAAAACTAAGAGCTCTTGCCAAAACCCTTCGAAAGAATATGACCTACGCAGAAGTTTTGCTATGGAATAAAATTCGAAGAAAAAGATTAGGTTATCAGTTTCATCGCCAAGTTCCATTGATTAAATATATTGTTGATTTTTATTGTCATGAATTACTGTTAGCTATAGAATTAGATGGAAATTATCACGAACATTGGGAAACAAACGCTAATGATTATAAAAGGCAGCAAGATTTAGAATCTTATGGAGTTCAATTTTTACGATTTGAAAATAAAGAAGTAAGAAAAGATGTTGATTCAGTTGTACAAGTTATTGAAAACTGGATTAAACTTAATACTTAAAACACCAACACCTCCCGACCGGCATGGAAAACACGTGCCGCTCACCCTCCTCTCCCAAAGGGATACCTACGGTGAAGGATGAATGAAATACATCTCCCCTTGAGGGGAGACGAAAGGACTTGATGTTCCAAGTCCTTTCTGAGGGGTGTTTAGAACAATCTATGACCCAAAAAACCAACTCAGATAACAACTCCTCTCTCTCCGTCAAAAAAGGGGTGGATCAATCTGCTTCCATCAACCCTAAAGGATTGGATCGCTTTAAAAGCCAAGGAAAACCTTTGTCGCTGGAAGATTACGTAGAAGGCATCAAAACGGGCAATCGAACCATTCTCAGCCGTGCCATTACGCTTATTGAAAGCACCAAAACAGAACACCGGGATCTGGCGCAGGATATTATTGAAAAATGTTTGACTGAAACAGGAAAATCAACCCGCATCGGCATTACCGGCGTGCCCGGTGTGGGGAAAAGCACTTTTATTGAAGCACTTGGAAATCATATCATTAAAAAGGGGCATAAATTAGCAGTTTTGGCCATTGACCCCAGCAGCAGCCGGAGTAAAGGCAGTATTTTGGGTGATAAGACCCGAATGGAAACCCTTGCTACGAGTGATCAGGCTTTTATTCGTCCCTCGCCAACCGGCGGTTCACTTGGCGGTGTAGCACGAAAAACGCGTGAAGCAATTTACCTTTGTGAAGCGGCAGGATATGACACCATTTTTATCGAAACCGTTGGCGTGGGACAATCAGAAACGGCTGTCCACTCCATGGTTGATTTTTTCCTGCTGCTGATGCTGGCCGGGGCGGGCGATGAGTTGCAGGGTATCAAACGGGGAATTATAGAGATGGCGGACGCAATCGCTATTAACAAAACGGATAGCACTGATTCAAATAAAATCAATCAGGCGTTGCGGGAATATAAAAACGCATTGCATCTGTATCCTGAAACGGAATCAGGCTGGAAACCGAAGGTAACGACCTGTTCGGCGTTTACAGAAAAAGGCATTCCGGAAATTTGGGAACTGATTCAGGAGTACATCACCCAAACCAAGGGAAACGGTTATTTTGGAAAGCAAAGAAACCGCCAGGCAAAGTACTGGATGTACGATTCCATCACTAATGAACTGACCGACCGGTTTTATGGCAATTCCGCCGTGAAGCAAAAGAAAGAAGCCATTGAGCAAAAAGTATTAAACGGTCAGCTCAGTTCATTCAAGGCCGCTCGCCAACTGCTGGATTTATATTTCGATTCGCTTTAATCCAGCTTTAGAAACTTTTGAAATTTCTAAAGTTTTATACCAATCTTAAATGAAATAAAATCAATTATTTATAATTAAGTCCTTCCTTATTTGCTACAATATCATTAAGTTGCACGGCTTAGGTTATCAGGATTGCTCATTTACACTATTTCATTCTACAGGTGATATTGTCTCGCTCATTGAGAAGTAATTGTTATGCAAAAAGAAATAAGCTTTAGGTCTGATCTTCA
This sequence comes from Balneolaceae bacterium, assembly GCA_035699185.1. Taxonomy (GTDB): domain Bacteria; phylum Bacteroidota; class Rhodothermia; order Balneolales; family Balneolaceae; genus Fodinibius. The sequence goes on from DASSAY010000353.1 coordinate 2,796, forward strand.
GCGGAAGTCAAAAAATATAAGTAAAACAGGTTTTTCGAGTAGTGGCAGGATGGGTGAATTGATTCACGCCAAAGACTGGTCGCGAACTTCACTCGGCCCGGTTGAAAACTGGCCGAAAGCCCTTCGTACGGCTTTGGATATTTGCCTGAAATCAAAGTCACCTATAAGTATCTGCTGGGGAGAAGACTTGACACTTCTTTGCAATGATGCCTGGAGTGAAATGTTCGGCGGTGAAGACCTGCTTGGACACTCGGCCCGACAGTTTTTTGAAGATGACTGGCAGTTAATCAGCCCAAATTTTAAAAGTATTTTTTTGTCGGGTGAAGGTGTTTGGTTACCACATCAGCACGTTTCGTTGAATGGTAAAGATGGTTGGTTTGATCTTTCATTAAGTCCCATTTTGGTAGAAGGAAAGCCGTCCGGCATTTTTTGCATGGCATCAGAAACAACCGGGCAGATACAGGCAGAAACGAGATGTAAAGATATAGAAAAAGTCCTGCAGATTGAAACCGTCGGGGTTGCTTTTTTTGATTATGAAGGCAAAATCACCGATGCTAACGAAGGTTTTTTGCAAATGAGTGGTTTTAACCGCGAAGATCTGGAGACAGGTAACGTGCGATGGGATGCCATAACTCCTCCCGAATGGATGCCGACCACTCAAAGAGCGATTAAAGAACTAAGGGAGACGGGAGCAACCACTCCTTACGAAAAAGAGTATTACCGTAAAGACGGCACACGCTGGTGGGCTTTATTCAGCGCAAAATATTTGGGAGACGGCAAGAGCGTAGAGTTTGTACTTGATATCACTGAGCGCAAACAAATCGAAGAACAACTTAAAGCAATGAATGAAACGCTCGAAGACCGGGTAGAAGAACGTACCGCTTCCCTTTTGTCCTATCAAAAACAATTGCGTTGCCTCGCTGCGCGATTAAGTAAGGCCGAAGAGCATGTTCGCCAGCAGCTGGCTGCCGAGCTGCACGATAACCTGGGACAGATCCTTGCCGTTGGCAAAATGAAAGTAGATTTACTGCAAAAAGCCCGGCTAACCGATCCACTGGCAGCTGATGTGGAAGAAGTAAAGGAACTGGTAGAGGAAGCACTTACTTACACACGAGTATTGATGTCGGATTTGAAACCACCGCCATCGCTCGATAAGGAAGATGTAAGGGCAACCATATATTGGCTGGCCGAAAAGATGAAGAAACACGATTTATGCGTAACGGTTGATGATGACGGGAAGCCGAAAAAAGCCCGGGAGGAAATTCGGACAACACTTTTGCAGGGCGTAAGAGAATTATTGTTTAACGTGGTGAAACATAGCGGGGTAAATGAAGCGCGAATTGAAATGTCACAATCGGATCAGCAAATGAAGATTATTGTAGAAGACCGGGGCAAAGGGTTTGACCTCGAAGCTAAAAAACCAAAACCAACCGATCAGGGCGGATTTGGACTTTTTAATATTTATGAGCGTATGGATTTGATCGAAGGCAGTATAGATATAACATCAACTCCGGGCAAGGGTACGAAAATTAAGTTGCTTGCGCCCATAAAAGTTGGTGCCAAGCCGAACAAAAAAGGCGGGAGTGATAAGTCCGAAGGCAAGCTTAAGGCTACCGATTCGTTGAAAAAAGTAAAAGTATTGCTGGTGGATGATCACCAGATGATGCGTAAAGGGCTGCGAACAATCGTTGACGAACAGGAGGATTTGATAGTAGTGGGCGAAGCTTCCAATGGCAAAGAAGCCATAGATTTGGTGGATAAAACGGCTCCCGATATTGTTGTTATGGATGTTAACATGCCCGTTATGAATGGTATCGAAGCTACCCAGGAAATAATGTCGAATGAACCAAAACTACGCATTATCGGCTTATCGCTGCATGATCATGGAAATGTTAGAAAGAGTATGTTGCAGTCAGGCGCCTCGGCTTATTTGTCGAAAAATGAAGCTTTTGAGACTTTATGCGCAACTATTCGCAGCGAAGCCGCACTGGCGAAAGGGTGAAAGCTTGCCGGATTCCAGATTCGGATGTGTGTCCCCGAAATAACATGAGAGAATCTTTTCTTTGTGCCCCTTCGTGCTTCTTTGCGAAACTTGGATGTAACAGCCTGGGAAACATCTACTCATTAAGCAAATATCCCTTTGCTAATTTGGTATAAGCTGCTATTTGTTGGTATTTCCATTCCTCATCATAACCCAGTTCTGCAACTAATAAATCAGCTACCGGGGCGGCCATTTCGATACTGGCGCGGGCATCTAAAAGCAAGGCTCGGGTTCGGCGGGCAAGCACATCTTCAACCGTTCGTGCCATTTCGCAACGTGCGGCCCAGATCACTTCAGCCGCAGTATAGGGCAAATTGGGGTGAAGGGGACGGCTCCATACTTCATTTTTTGCAGCTATTTTTTTGAGTTCCGGGGCATCAGAGCCATAGATGGCATAAGGGGATGAATCTGAATTTCGCGTCCATCCATGAATAGGCAGATTCCCGGTTACCACTTCTCGTTCATCCAAACCCGCTACAGCCATTGCCTTGTTGATGGTATCCTCAGCCATTTTTCGGTAGGTCGTCCATTTTCCACCGGTAATGGTTACCAGTCCGGATGGGGCAACCAGCAAGGTATGATCGCGTGAGATTTCGGATGTATCACCATCTTTTCCGTTCGAAACCAGGGGACGCAATCCCGCAAAAATGCTGAGAACATCACTCGCTGTGGGATTTTTAGTGAGATAACGAGCGGCATGAGTGAGTAAAAATTCAATTTCTTCGTCTCTTGCGCGGGGCTCGGCCGTAGGTTTATCTACGGGAGTGTCGGTGGTACCGACGATGATTCGATTATGCCAGGGTACGGCAAAAAGAACGCGTCCGTCATCAGTTTTGGGCACCATAATAGCACTTTCACCAGGCTGAAAAGATTTATCCAGCACAATGTGCACTCCCTGACTGGGTTGAATAATGGGCTTATTCCCTTCATCATCCATCTTACGAATGCTATCGGTAAAAACCCCCGTTGCGTTGATGACTGCTTTGGTCCTGAATTCAAACTCTTCGCCGCCTTCCTGATCAACAGCCCTCACCCCCGAAATTTTGTCGTTGGTTTTGAGCAGGCCGGTTACTTTCATATAATTTATACCGGTTCCGCCATGATCAAAAACGGTCTGCAACAGGTTGATAGCAAGGCGGGAATCATCAAACTGGGCATCATGATAAATCACTCCGCCATTAAGATCGTATGATTCCAGAGTGGGGATATATTTTAGCGTTTCTTCTTTTGAAAGATGTTTAGAAGGGCCGATCCCCAAATCACCAGCCAGCTTATCATAGATTTTAAGTCCGATGCCGTAAAAAGGGCCTTCCCACCAATCATAATTGGGCACAATAAACGATTGATTTTTAACGAGGTGCGGGGCATTGTTCATCAACAAGCCGCGCTCATGCAGGGCTTCGAGCACCAGCGATACATTTCCCTGCCGAAGATAGCGAACACCGCCGTGCACCAATTTAGTGCTCCGGCTTGATGTTCCCTTAGCAAAGTCATACTGCTCGAGCAGCAACGTTTTGTAGCCGCGCGAAGCTGCGTCAACTGCGGTACCCAGCCCCGTTGCGCCGCCTCCGATGATGATAAAATCCCAAACTTCGGGGACTTCTTTGAGTCGGGTGATGAGATTATTTCTGTTCATAATCTATTTTAGCCACAGATGCACACTGATTTAACTGATGGTTATTCTCCATAAAAAAGTAGTAACATTTTTAGGACTTTTATCAATCCTTGTGTAACCGTTATCGCTATTTCTCAGCCCATTGAAGATATTTTTCCCTCACTTCAGCAATATGTTCTTCAAGATTTTGTAATTCCCAGCCGGAAACATCAATCGGTTCGTGAATATGAGCGGTAAGCGTTCCCGGTTTTGTCATCAGTGTTCCTCCCCGGCTGAGTTCCCGGTTGCCTTCAAAAAAGATGGGTACGATAGGATAATTTAAATCCATTGCGATGCGAAAGGGCCCTTTTTTGAAGGGGCCGATGGCACCGGGATGTTTGCGCGAACCTTCGGGCGCCATCATCACTGAAAGTTGCTGAGATTTGATTCGTTGGTAGGTTTTCTGAAGCGTGTCAATAGCCTTTTCAGACTTGCGACGTTGGATAAAAATTTGTCCCGTTAACCGGCCGAGCAGGAAAAAAAAGGGATTATACTGCAGCTCCCACTTAGCTACAAAACGTACTTTAGGAAGGCCCAGAGCAAGCAAAGTGAGAATATCTAAAGTGGAGCTGTGATTGATAATAAAAACGGCGGGATGTTCAATGCGATCGGTATGAAGGCAAATATTGAAGGTGATGCCGGCAGCCCAAAATACGGGACGAGCCATCAAAGGCGCTATTGATTCAATAATAAAATTGGAAGCGCTGCCTAAAGAAATGAGCAGCAAAAACAGGATGATAGGGGTGGTGATCAGGAAAACCAGGAAGAAGACGATAATTGCCAGAATACTTCGCAGGTAATCCGCGAAGCCCAAATCAGTTGTTGCCATAGATCATGTTTATACTGGATTCTAACTTCTCCCTAAACTAAATGTTTTTGGGTAAAGCTATTAAAAGCGGCGCCTGCTTTTTTGGCTCATGATTCGGTCAAGGCTGTATTTACCGGGCCCGATCAGAAGCAGGCTCAAGAAAACAATGCCCATTTCAATACTGTGAGAGAAGAAGGCAAAACCCTCGCCAATGCCAATACTTTGGATGGTAGCGACAATCATCACGATGAAAAGCAGGATTACTGCCGGCGTGAAAAAAAGGCCTAACAGCAAGAAAATGCCTCCAAAAAATTCTGTTACTCCGGCCATAAAACCAAAAAACATGGGGGCGGCATCAATCCCCAAATAGTGCATCGCGCTCCCCACTTCGGTCCATGTTTCGGGGCCGCCGAACACTTTGGGATATCCATGTAAAACCAGCATAATACCAAGGCCAATGCGCAATATTAAAAGGCCAATGTTTTGAAGATCTTTGTTTCGCCGGCTTATTAGCATAGTAGGGTCGGATTAAGGTTGAATGGTAGGTGATGTGTAAGTTTAAAGCAGGGCAAAGCTTTTTTTATTTCGTTCTAAACCTTTAGAGTTGATTCAATTATACAATCCTTTCACATTAATATCGAATGGCAGTTCTGTTTGTTGATTAAAAGTTTGAAAAAATAAGATGAGAAACGCTAATATTTCATTCAACTTCTTTTAATCCCCTTTGTTATTTTACAACAGGAACAAATACGATACTTTTCAGTCCAAATTAAAGATGTCACAATCAATCAAAAAAGTAATTTTTATGAAAATTTTCAAATATACTATTCTTCTTGCGTTAGGGTTTTTGCTAACAGCCCCATCTTTATCTGCCCAGGGACAAGTTGCTCAGCCTGATAGCATTACTAATAAGGAATTACAGAAGTTCGCTGAAATCTCAACTGAAGCTCAAAAAATTCAGCAGGAGGCTGTCCAAAAAATAGATTCTATGCTTTCTGCCGAAAATATGGAAATGCAGCGGTTCCGGAAG
>DASSAY010000354.1:0-11245 GCA_035699185.1 Balneolaceae bacterium
AACGCGATCGGTGGAGGAAGTGATTCAACCGTTTGAAGAGCAGACAAAAGTAGTAAGTTGAAAGTAGAAAGATTCCAACTTTCTACTTTTTACCTTATACTTTCTACTCAAAGCATCAATCCAAAACTTTAAAATAGGAGATCCGGCGGGGTTTAAAGGAACTGATTTTGACGTTATATTTTTGAGGGATTATTTGCTCTATATGCGGGGTCACAAATCCTACTGAGTCCTCCAAAACCTGCTCATAGGTAACGTAGGCATTGAAAATCTTCAGGTCTTCTACCTGCGGGTATTCTTCGATAGGGACATTGAATTTTATGGTTATGGAAGGCGGACTAAACGTAACCTCACTCCCTTCCGGAAATCCTTTACCCGTTACTTTTACTTCTGTTTCGCCCTCGGTAAACTGTGCAACATCTGCGTTAAAAATCACCTGGTTTTGTGATAAGCTGATGAGCTCATTTCCGGTTTCCAGCTCAACTACCTGCGATAAATCCTGTGAAACGTCTGTAAAATGTACCGAATCGGTAGGCCACGATTCAATATTCTGAACCAGGGATACTGCCCCGCTAATCGTTATACTGTCAGGTTTAATATTTGGGGCGCCGGTAAACCCATACTGATCTTCAAAAGAAACTTTTATATTCGGCCGAACCGGTACTTTTTTGGTAATCCTTTCTTCCAGTTTTAATGTTAAAATAAGCGGTTGTACTTTTTGCACCTCAATACCTGATGCACTCATCTGCCGCTGTACCTGCGAGTATAGGTTCACCTGTTCGTCATTCACATCCACATTAATGGTGGGCGGATTGTTATAAATATTGAGCAATTTCCAGCCTTCACCCATCACACTAACCGTTGCTGTTTCAGGTAAATTTTCGGCCAGCGCCCGATCTTCGGGTACCGCGCCAAGCGAAATGGGTAGTCTGATGTTCAGGTTATAGCCAAGGCTTAAATTGACCATCAGCCAGAGACATAGCGCCAGAATAAGGGATATGATAAAAACCACCAACCGCTCGCGGCCCATATCACCGGCAATATCATCATCGGTCTGCGTGGTGATATTATGCCAAACGTCAGCAACCTTTTCTTTAAATTGTTCTGTCTTTGAGGATTCCATGATTAACGCATAAACGGTTAAAAACTTAATTCCCATTCTGTTTGTCATCCCGATGACCCGCTTTTTGGGAAGAGGGATCTCAAATGTAATAAAGATCAAGGCTCGAATTTAATGAAACAGCTGGTATCAGCACTTGAGATCCCTCACATTTATTCGGGATGACACCGTTAATTGATAGATCAAGCAAAATATAATTCGGCTCGAAATGCTTTGCAATAATTTCAGGAGCGGACAACCATTTCTTTAATTACTTTTTCATCCACTTGGTCATTCAGCTTTTTAGTGATACTAAAGCGTTTCATGTGGATTTCCTGTCGCCAAACGGGATTTTTAACGTGAATGACCAAATTTCCGTGTTCAAAATGCACGTTTTCTGCCTGCTCAGCTATTCGCTCTCCTACCGTTTTTCGCCAAAGTGAAAGAATCATTCCCCTTTTCAAACGCTTCCGGTGCGGATAATCCTCCAGAAAATCTTTAAGGGCATCTTTAAGCGGTTTAGGCGGATTTGATCGATATCGTGACACTAATTAATCATTAAATTTTTTCTTTATTGTCATGCTGAACTTGTTTCAGCATCTTCTGCTACAGATCCTGAAACAAGTTCAGGATGACATAGTTCTTGTTCTACAACAAAGTAACATTTCCATGTTCCACTTTGTATTTACGATTCTTTTCCCCGTCAAAAGTTATATAATCATCAAAGGGAATGGGGTTGGCAGCGGTTACGAAGGTTTGTCCCGCATGCTCGATGAGCGCGTTGAGCAGCACTTCGGTCCGCTGCGCGTCCAGATCCCCAAAAACATCATCCAACAGAAAAATGGGCAGATCGTCCAGTTCATCCGAAAAATACAAAAGCTGGGCTAATTTCAAAGCCAAAGCAAACAGGCGGTGCTGTCCCTGGGAACCGAATTTGCGAAGTTCAAAATCATCGAGGTAGAAAACGATCTCATCCCGGTGCGGACCCACCAGCGTTAATTCGCGCTCAATTTCGTGGTCGCATTTTTCTTCAAGCTTGGCCAGGTATCGCTCCCGAACCGTTTCTTCATCTTCCGACGGCTCGCAAAAGGTTTGGTATTCTAAATGCGGTTTGTGGCGCATGCCTGAGACTACTTCATACTCCCGGGCAAGATAATCCTGAAAACGATTGAGTACTTTAGCACGCTTAGCGATGATGCGTGAGCCATACTCTGCCAGCTGTGCGTTCCACGGTTCGAGGTAAGCCAGCAGCACATCGCGGCTTCCGCGGAACTCCTGCAAGAGTTTATTGCGCTGTCTGCGCACTTTTCGGAAGGAAAGCAGATCTTGTAAATAACGGGGTGAAATCTGGCTGATGAACGAATCAATAAATGATCTACGCTCGGCCGGACCCTCGCTGGTCAGTTTTTTATCACCCGGCGCTAAAACGACTACCGGCACCATTCCGATGAGATCCGACAGGCGGTCGAGGGGGCTATCATTCACGAAAATCTTTTTGCCTTCACCGCGAGAGTATGAGCAGCTAACATCAAAACTGGAGCGAATGTTTCCTTCAAAATGCCCTTTGATCATAAAAAAAGTGGCGTCCTGATTCGTCACATAAATATCGCTGTTTGAAACGAAACTGCGACTCATGCAGAGGTAATGGATGGCATCAATGAGGTTGGTTTTACCCATGCCGTTTTGCCCGATGATCACGTTCATACGGGGCGCCCAATCCACACTGGTTTCAATGTGGTTTCTGAAGTTTTGAAGTTTTAGGCTGGTATTTTGCATGGGGAATTCGATAATAAAAATGGAGGCGTTTCTACACTCACTGCCACGAGTCATCCCCCTGCCCCCCCTTCGAAGGGGGACAACATCCCATCTTCGATGGGATGTTAGAGTAAATAAACTTTTTACAGAAATAAAGCCAAAAAAAGATCCTTTTAGCTTCCAGCTACTTTCTTTTTTTCTTCAAAGAAGAGAAAAAAGTCCCCCTTCGAAGGGGGTGCAGGGGGATGACCACGAAAGGCTATAATACAATTATACATTTCTTTTTCAACTCATCTTCTCTAAATCCCGAAAGCGTCGCGGCCGGGGAAAATGGCGTTGTCGCCGAGCTGTTCTTCGATGCGAAGCAGCTGGTTATATTTGGCGATACGGTCGGTGCGACTCATTGAGCCTGTTTTAATTTGTCCCGCATTGGTGGCCACAGCGAGGTCGGCAATGGTGGTGTCTTCGGTTTCGCCCGAGCGGTGTGAAATGATGGCCGTATAATCATTTTTATGGGCCATTTCGATGGCATCCAGCGTTTCGGTAAGCGTACCGATTTGATTTACTTTAATGAGAATGGAATTCGCTACACCCTGTTTGATGCCTTTAGCCAGACGTTCGGTATTGGTTACAAAAAGATCATCACCCACAAGCTGTACCTGATCACCGATGGCGTCGGTCAGTTTTTTCCAGCCGTCCCAGTCGTCTTCGGCCAGAGCATCTTCGATGGATACCAGTGGATATTTTTCCACCCACTCGCTCCAGAAGGCTACCATATCATCAGCGCTTCGTTTGCTGCCATCGCTCCACTTGAATTCATATACTTGCTTGTCGGCATTATAAAATTCTGAGGTAGCCGGATCGAGTGCCAAAACCACATCATCCCCGGGCGTGTAGCCTGCTTTTTCGATGGCTGCAAGGATTACTTCAACCGCTTCTTCATTCGATTTTAGATCGGGGGCAAATCCGCCTTCATCACCCACTGAAGTGTTATAATTCTTACTGCTTAATACTTTTTTGAGGTGATGAAAAATTTCTGAGCCCATACGAACAGCTTCCGAAAATGAAGGCGCGCCGCATGGCATAATCATAAATTCCTGCAAATCCACATTATTGTCGGCATGAGAGCCTCCGTTGATAATATTCATCATCGGTAAGGGCAGGACTTTGGCATTCACCCCGCCGATGTATCGCCAAAGGGGCACATTCATGGCATTGGAAGCGGCATCAGCGGCAGCAAGAGAAACGCCTAAAATGGCATTGGCCCCGAGATTGGCTTTGTTCTCGGTTCCGTCGATTTCGAGTAGCGTATTGTCGATTTCCACCTGGTCGAAAACTTCTTGTCCCCGCAGTTCATTGGCAATAATCGTATTTACATTTTCCACCGCCTGCGTAACGCCTTTGCCTAAATACCGGTTTGATTCTGAATCACGAAGCTCTACCGCTTCATGCTCTCCGGTGGAAGCGCCCGAAGGAACGGCAGCCCGGCCCATCACTCCGTTGGTAAGCACTACATCAACCTCGACGGTAGGATTTCCGCGCGAATCGATAATCTGGCGCCCGATGATCTCGTCAATAAAACTCATTTTTCTCTATCTGTTTTGGGTGAAATGATTTAAGCCAAGGTACGAGGTTTTTATAAAAGTGAAAAGTGAAAAGGGAGAAGGCAAAATTACCTGTAGGCGCTTCGATGTACAAATAGTTCATCTCCCCTGAAGGGCATCGAGAAGCACGGCTTGCGCGACGAGGGTTTGCCAGCCGATCTTTTTCAGCAGACTTTCATCCGCAATATCCAGCCGGTAATGGTCGCGCCAGAGTAAGGTTTTTGAATGAGATGCTAAAACATGGTTCAATTGAGGATGAACGAAGTCGAAATGATATTTAAAAATAAAGGGGAAATTAGAGAGAACCGGAATAAAGTTCCAGGCACGGCGAAAAAGAGCCATTGCTGCCGAGCGTTCCTGAATAACTGCGGCAACCTCGCCATTGTCTTCAATTTGCCATGTACTGCGTAAAAGTGATTTTTTAAAAGCTTTTCTAATTGTCCCGATTGGCTGGTTATCAGCATTGCTCACTATAAATCGACCGTGAAAGTCCAGCACCTTTTCTGCCCTTACACTAAAAACCGGCTCTTTTCGCTTTTCATCGGTAAAAAAATCAACTTTTTCCTTAAAGCTTAAACGTTTTTCATGAGCAAAGCCTATTAAATTACCCTTTTTACCGTTCATTACTTCATAAATACGATATTGATTGGCAAACAGGGTAAAACTTTTGTTCAATGATGAAAGAGGCCATAATTTTTGAAATAGGGTGATATAATTTAGCCAAGTACCGAGACGGCAAACGTGAGATGTGAGACGAACTGCCACTGCCTCCTGCCTATCGATCTCACCACATACCGCCAAAGCTGAGTTTGATAACCGGTGTACCGAAATATTTTTGGGCCTCGTAGAAAGTTTTCGGATTGCCACTTTCATTTACCTCTATCGGGTTTCCCAATTGATCATAGCCATAAGGTTGATAGGGTTCCATGATTTGCAATCCCTGCTTGAAATAATAGAAAAAGTAGCCGAATTCAACGGTAGTTTGGGAAGCAAAGGAGGTGCCAAAATCGATACCTATTTTTATTTCACCATTAAACCCCCATTCCCAGTCACCTTCACTCCAGCCCGAAAAGAAATCGTTTACGCTCTCAGCCGGATATAAAAATCCTCTCGGATCTACCCGGAAAGTACGAAAACCGTTTTCGTCCCCATCTCTTACATAAGGATAGACAAAAGCCACCGCCGGACCGGCAGCAGCCCCTACAAAGAGGCGAAAATTATCATCAATTTGGCGCGCAAAAATTCGATGTTTCAGGCCAAAGAGAAATGGAAAACCAAAAGCGCGTTTATATTTATTAGGGACGATTTTCTGTCCCGTAAAAAAGTTTTGAAAGGTTAATTCACTTACATCTCTGATACCGGTGATACCGGTTTGAAAAGTGATCTGCGTTAAGGGAGCTATCACACGGCTATAATTAACATCAATACCAAAACCAAAATTATTGAGCACTACGCCCGCGCTGAAACTGTTATAAAAACCCTCACTCGGCGGGGTTTTAGGTTCGGGTAGCTGAATGACATCCGGCTCTACAAGCTGCGCATAGATAGTATTGTTAATGCCGCCCCACGCTAAAAGGGCGATGCTAAGTATGAAAAGTTTTATCTTCATGGGTCAAGGGTCCTAAAAATTTTGGATGAAATGCTAAACATCATCCAAGTAATATGCTTTTACCGATGGCTGCATCAATTAATACAAGAGTTTATCATTAAAACATTCCTTTTGCCAATAAATTATGCATTTTTTTGCTTGCCATAAATAATTTTCTTTATATCTACAAGTAAATTTGACAATTGCTCAATAAAGGCGTTTATTCAGGCTCTTTAAGTTCAATTTAATAGAAGTTCAGTACTTATGACAAATGTAAGCAAGTATCTTGTTTTTGGCCCCGCAGATACCTTAAAGCGAATGCCCGGTCAATTATTTGATAGCATAGAACCCAAATACTTGTATAAATATAAATCTTCTGAAACGGCCGATGAAGTTCACGTAGCTGTTTATGAAGAATACGAAAAGCAAATTAATGCCAGTGTAACACTCACCTGCATCGCCGAATTTACGGGTAAACAAAGCCGTTTTGAACTTAAAAAAACCGGCGGACGCATGGGCTTTCGAGGCAGTTCGCTGGATGAAGAAAAGCGAACTATTGATGATGAAGTAACCGACTTTATTCTTGATTTCTCTAAGCGGTTCGGGCTCACCATTCAAGAAGAGAAAGAGCAGGAAAAGTCAGAAGAAGACCAGGCATAACAACTTCTAATTGAGGGTATGAATAAGAAGCCGGATGACTGGACGGTTCTTTCCATGCTGGAATGGGCTACCGATTACTTTAAAAGCAAGAACATTCCGGATCCGCGGCATAGCATAGAATGGCTGCTGGCAGAAATGCTGGGTGTTAAGCGCCTCGATCTTTACCTTAAATTCGACCGGCCGCTTTCACCTGCCGAGCTCGACCGCCTGCGGCCTCTCGTAAAACGTCGCGCGGACCACGAACCCCTGCAATATATTACCGGCTTTTCTGAGTTTATGAACGCGCGCATTTCCGTCACCCCCGCTGTACTCATCCCCCGCCTTGAAACCGAGCAGCTGGTTGAAACAATGCTTGCTCATCACCCTGATGAAACCCTCTCCGTTCTGGATATCGGCACAGGCTCGGGATGCATTCCTATCGCTTTAAAAATGGAACGTCCCGGCTGGCAGCTTTCAGCTATCGACATTTCTGATGAAGCGCTTAGCGTGGCCCGCGAGAACGCGCGGCAAAATGAAGTTGAAATCAACTTTTCGGAAGGAAATATCTTGTCGCCCGAAACCATCACTATCGATGGCCGGTTTGATGTGATCGTTTCAAACCCGCCCTACATCAGCCCGAATGAAAAAGAAATACTGGAGCCACAGGTCCGGGAGTTTGAACCGCATACCGCCCTATTTTTTAATGACATCGAAATGATGTACCAAAAAATCATCGAATTTTCTTTACATAACCTTAGCGAAAACGGCTGCCTTTATCTTGAGTTGCACGAACAATATTCAGCAAAAATTATGGCTCTTTTTGATGATAAAAAGTGGGATGCCCGCCTTTTAGAAGACTACGATAAAAAGCCACGGTTTATCATTGCCAATCGTTTATAAAATTACCTTTATCCGCACCATTTTTTGCGTTAAAATCCCATTACTTCAGCACTGTGGAAAACTTGTGGAAAACTTTTTTCCTGCTGTTCAAGGCAACTTCATAAAAGGCAAAATCATTGTTTGCGAAGTATTATTGCCTGTCAGGTATTTCCTGATAGAAAACTACGAAAACAGTTAAGGCACTGCGTATCATATTCTTATGCTGTTTAGGGGAATGTGGATAACTTTTGTAAATAGTAGAAATATTTTTTTGACATCTGTCTTTTAAATTATCATCTTCGTTTCACCCTATTTGCAAAAACCGCTTTAAACGTGTGGATAACTGTAGGGATAAGGTCACAGCATTTTATAACACTTTAGAGGAGACTACCAAGCTTTGAGTAATATTTCTGCCCATACTGCCTGGCAGCAGTGCCTGGAAATTATTAAGGATAATATCAGTTATCAAAAGTATAAGTCATGGTTTGAACCTATCGACCCTGTCAAACTTGAAAATAACACCTTGACCATACAAGTACCGAGCCAGTTTTGGTATGAATGGTTAGAAGAGCATTATTATGGAATGTTGCGATCAACCCTTGCAAAAGTTTTGGGTGAAGATGGCAAGCTCGAATATTCTGTAGTGGTGGAAAAATCTGACAATAAAACCGATAACCGTTCCATTCGCTTGCCGCAGCAGCCTATGCCACCCAACCAAGACCGGGGACAGGAGATGACTCGTTTTTCTGAAAGTCCCGGTAAAATTGAAAATCCTTTTGTAATTCCCGGCATCCGTAAAACCAAGATTGATTCTAATTTAAACGCCAGCTATGTTTTTGAACGTTATATTGAAGGCGATTGTAATCGTCTGGCGCGCTCTGCCGCGATGGCTATCGCCGAAAATCCCGGCAGCAATTCGTTCAACCCTTTCTTCATTTACGGTGGTACCGGCCTTGGCAAGACGCACCTGATTCAAAGCATCGGCAATAAAGTGAAGCAGCAGCACGGCCATGATTTAGCCGTGCTTTATATTTCATCCGAAGGATTTACCAATGAATTTGTGCAGGCCATTCGCAACAACCGGGCCAGCGAATTCACTATGTTTTACCGGCAGATTGATGTATTGATTGTCGATGACATCCAGTTTTTTAGCGGAAAAGAAAAAACGCAGGAAGAATTCTTCCATATTTTCAATGCACTGCATCAGGACGGGAAACAAATTATTTTAAGCAGTGATCGCCCTCCCCGCGAAATTCCTGATATTGAAGAGCGCCTTATTTCGCGCTTTAGCTGGGGGCTGAGTGCTGATCTGCAGATTCCCGAGTACGAAACGCGTTACGCCATTTTGGAACGCAAAGCCAACGATAACGGTATTGAGCTGCCGCATGATGTGCTTGAATTCATCGCCCATAATTTTAAATCGAATGTGCGGGATCTCGAAGGCGCTATTATCAAGTTGCTGGCCTTTTCATCACTCCAGCATGTGGACGAAATTGAACCGCAGATGGCCAAGCGTGTGTTGAAAGATATGATTAAAGAATCTCATACCACTATTTCCATCGATCAGATTCAAAACTATGTATGTGAATATTTTGGAATTGATACGAATAAAGTCCGCGAAAAGACCCGGAAACAAGAAATTGTAGAAGCGCGACAAATTGCGATGTATCTCTCGAAAAAATTTACAGATTCAAGCCTCAAAACTATCGGGCTTCATTTTGGCGGACGGGATCATTCAACCGTGATTCACGCGATTTCAACCGTTGAAGAACGCATGCAAACAACCGCTAAACACAAGCGAATGGTTGAAGAGCTTCATCAAAAAATTGAAGTGGCTACTTTGTAGAACAATGAAACCGCTGGATAACGAATCAACGACCGTTTTTTGCGAACGTGCTTTGCAGCAGGAAAGTTTAAAATGGCCGTTAAAAAACTTCATTCTCAATTTGACGTAAAAACTGCTTATTAAAAAATTTGTACAACAATGGCAACGGTAGTGGTAGCGCTGGGTTCTAATATCGGGCGGCGCAAGCAACATTTATCAGATGCTAAACAATTTTTAGACGGCCTTTCGGAAGATAATGTACGGGCATCGTCTATTTATATCACCGAACCGGTGGGTCCGCCGACCAGCGATTTTTATAACGCCATCGCTGTTATAACCACCTCTTTAAATCCCAAAGCACTGATTAAAAAATTCAAAGATTTTGAGCAACAGCATGGGCGCGAATCCAGGCATCCCAAATGGAGCAACCGCACAATCGACCTTGATATTATTGCTTACAACGACTTGGTGATCCAAACAGATAGCCTTATCATTCCCCATCCAGAATATTGCAAACGGTTATTTGTATTAATGCCTCTTGAAGAACTTTTCCCGCAGTGGGCCGATCCCAAAACCCGGGCGCCCATCGCACAGCTTATTTCCGAGGCGCCGGATTTGAGATACAAGAAAACAACGATGCGTTGGTAAAACCATGACAAATACGTTCGAATTTATCGCTATTGAAGGCGTAATTGGTGCAGGAAAAACCTCTTTAGCCAAACTGCTGACCGAGCGCCATAATGCCCGACTGGTGCTGGAACAGTTTGAAGATAATCCCTTTTTGCCGAAGTTTTACGAAGACCGCGAGCGATATGCTTTTCCCACACAAATGGCTTTTTTAGCCAGCCGGTTTAAACAGCAGCAAAATATGCTGAGCAAAGACCTGTTCCGCCAAATGACGGTTTCGGATTATATTTTTGAAAAAGACCGCATTTTCGCGCGCCTCAATCTTGAAGATGATGAGCTGGCGCTTTATGATTCCATCTTCAACATTATGACCGGCATTTCTGCGCGTCCCGATTTGGTAATTTACCTGCAGGCGAATATTGGCCGGCTGATGGAAAACATCCATCAACGCGGCCGCGATTACGAGCGGCAAATAACGCGCCCTTACCTGCAAGATTTAAGCGATGCCTACAATCATTTCTTTTATCACTACAATAAATCACCCCTTATAATCATTAATACATCTGAGATAGATTTTGTTAATGAAAAAAAACACTTAGATTATATAGAGGAACAAATTTTCCATCAACCTATTCGTGGCAATACCCATATTCATATCACTCCTGATTAAATGATTTTTCGAACGCTTTTATTTTTTGTTTTAATGTACCTTTTGGTGAAGGTTATCAGCCGGCTTTTTCTCAATTCTTCACAAAAAAACGGTCAGAGCAGAAACAGCTTTAGGTTTCAAAACTTTAAGAACTTTTCGCAACCGCAAAACCGGCAGCAAAACTATCAAAAATCATCTGGCAAGGGATCGAAATTCGATAGTATTGAAGAAGCTGAATTTGAAGACGTAACGGATGATAAAAATTCAACCGCTAAAACGGCTGACTAAAGGGTGAAGTTTCCTTATCTTCAATGAGTTAAAGTTATTTTTCTCTGTATGTCATCCCGATGACCGCTTTTGGGAAAGAGGGATCTCAAATGTATTAACGGCAGTTGTTGGAGGTTAAAGTAAAACCGTATCAATGTTTGAGATTCCTCACATTCGTTCGGAATGGCAAATCATTCAATACACTTATAAATTAACTCTCAAAGCAAAAACAACACATGAATTTTGAAGAGCAATTAGAAGAAGGTTTAGCCGTACTCCGGGATGAAGATTACGACCACGCCCTGGATATCGCCCG
>DASSAY010000355.1:0-2290 GCA_035699185.1 Balneolaceae bacterium
TTAAACTTTTAAGGCGATATTTGAATCAAAATCAATCTTTGATTTGAAGTTAATAACAAAATGGATATATTTTAAGACAAATTTGTCTTAAATGTTTAGCCTGTTCTATGTTGCTATCAAAATCATGCATTTATGGATTACGAGCGGCCTTGTTGATGGCTTCGACTGCGAGTAATGATTATATCTCAATTAAGGAAATGAGTAAAAATCTCAACATCTCGTTCCATTTTTTAACCAAGGTTTTGCAGCAACTTACAGCAGCTAATCTGATGGAATCTCACAAAGGCCCCAAAGGCGGCATACGGTTAGCAAAACCGGTGCACGAAATTGCGCTGCTGCATATTGTAATAGCCATTGACGGGTATGAACTTTTCACCAAATGCGTTTTAGGGCTGCCGGGATGCGGAGTCGAAAAGCCCTGCCCTATGCATGCTATGTGGTCAGAAAAGAAAGAAAAAATATCTCATATGCTTGAATCGACCACCCTTTTTGAGCTGGCCGAAGACGTAAAAAACGGGAAACTGCGCATTACTGCTAACGGTGATTTAGATTTTCTTAATCTTAATTAACAGATAAAGTACTCTTTAATATTTTAATTTCTCAGCAGTAAAACATGGAGTTTGACCTCATAAAAAAATACAACGTACAAGGGCCGAGATATACCTCCTACCCGACGGCGGCGCAGCTTCGTGCAACAACTGACGAACAAATTACCGATTTACACGGCTACCTGCTGGAGCGAAACAGTAACGCGCGTCCCATTTCGCTCTACTTTCATATCCCCTTTTGCTTCTCCCTGTGCTGGTATTGCGGATGCACCAAAATCATCACAAAAGATACCGACCGCGGCAACGCTTACCTGGATTATCTCGAAAAAGAAATGGATTTACTGTCCAAATTCATTCATCCCGGTTCGGAAGTTGTGCAAATTCACTTCGGGGGCGGAACGCCTACTTTTCTTAAAACCGATCAACTGAAAAGGCTGGGTGATGCCATTTCAGAACGATTCAACCTTACAGAAGAAACAGAGTTTAGCGTGGAAATTGATCCGCGCCGATGCAGCCGGGAACAGATTGAAACGCTGGCTGAAATAGGCTGCAACCGGGCATCACTGGGCGTGCAGGACACGAACGAAGACGTGCAGAAAGCGATTCACCGCATCCAGCCCTTTGAGCAGACAAAAACGGTAACCGAATGGCTGAGGGAGAACGGAATCACATCCATTAACTTCGATCTTATTTACGGCCTCCCCAGGCAAACTTCGGCCACTTTTCGGCAGACCATGGATGATGTGTTGACATTAATGCCGGACCGTCTGGCCGTTTACAGTTATGCGCACATACCCGAGCTCATGCCTTCGCAAAAATTGTTAAAAACAGAAGATTTTCCCTCGGCTGATGAAAAGCTGGGAATGCTAACCTCCTCTATAAACCATCTCACCGGCAATGGTTACCGTTTCATCGGCATGGATCATTTCTCCCGCCGCGATGAAAAACTGGCAAAAGCGATGGATGACGGAACGCTGCAGCGCAACTTCCAGGGATACAGCACCAAAGCCGGAGCCGATCTATATGCTTTTGGCATGTCGGGCATATCAACCGTGGGAAAATGGTTCTGGCAGAATGCCAAAGATATTTCCGCTTACTACCGCTGCCTGGACGAAAATAAGATTCCGGTAACTAAATCGGTTACGCTTAATGATGATGACTTCATCCGCCGTGATGTAATCATGAATATCATGTGCAGGATGGGCGTAAGCTTCAGTGATATTTCTGAAGAATGGGGAATTTATTTTAAGCAATATTTCCACCGCGAGCTGAACCGTTTGAAACCGTTCGAGGACGATCATTTAATAACGATTACAGGCAGCGGCATTCGTATTAAAGATACAGGACGTCTTTTCTTGCGCAACATTGCCATGTGTTTCGATTATTATCTGAATCAGGCCAAAGAAGAACATCAATTTTCGCAAACCGTTTAAATGCAAGGGCAAAACAAATACATTCGCCGGTGGCTGTGGTCGGGCGCTGTACTCATCTTTCTGATGACGATTATAGGCGGCATCACCAGGCTTACCGGTTCCGGCCTTTCAATGACCGACTGGAACCTGATTATGGGAGCCATCCCGCCCATGAATGAGCCAGAATGGATGGCTGTATTTGAGCAGTACAAGCAATTTCCGCAGTACCAGCAGCTGAATGTGGGAATGACCCTCACCGAATTTAAGGAGATCTTCTTCTGGGAATACCTGCACCGGCTTTGGGGCAGAATGATCGGCATTGTTTTCATA
>DASSAY010000356.1:0-2562 GCA_035699185.1 Balneolaceae bacterium
TGCGGCCGAAGGCATACGTACGCCGCGCACAATCACCGCGGTTGGAAAAGAAAAGATTATTGAAGCGGCAGAGTCGTTTCACGGGCCGTTCATTACGAAACACAATAGAGCCGGAAAAGGGCTTGGCGTCCGCCTCTTCAACGATACAAGTTCTTTGGCCGAGTATGTGCATGGTCCCGAATTTGAAGAATCTGTTGACGGAATCACGTTGATCCAGGAGTATATTGATTCGCCCGATTCAACCATTACACGCTGTGAATTCGTTGGAGGAAAGTTCTTGTACGCCGTGAAAGTCGACACCTCAGATGGCTTTGAGTTATGCCCCGCAGATGCATGTGTTATTGATGATGTCAACGGCGGCTCTGAAAATGATAATCCAAGACCGAAGTTTGAAATCATTCCTGATTTTAATCATCCAATAATCGAGAAATATGAACAGTTTCTCAGGAATAACCATATCGACTTTGCGGGCATCGAATTTATCCAAAATAAACAGGGGGGCCTTTATACGTACGACGTGAACACCAATACAAACTATAATGCTGATGCTGAGGCCAAAGATGGCAGATCCGGAATGAAAGCTATCGCCGAAACGCTTTTTGCCGAGTTAAAGCAGGTGGAAAGGGCCTTTTCCACAAAATAAAAGGGCAGCCCGCTTTTAAACTGTACCCTTTGTAAAGGACATTTTGAAAAAAGGGGTTAGGCTGCCCCAAGAAGGTGATTCCTGTATTGAACAGGGGTCATCTTTTTTAAATCCCACTGGTATCTATATTGGTTATAATAAGTCATATATTCCTTGATCTCCCTCTTTAACTCCGCAATAGTTTGGCATGGCTTTATATAGGCCTCATCTTTAAAATGGCCAAAGAATGACTCTTGCGGGGCATTGTCCCAACAATTTCCCCTTCTGGACATAGATTGATCCAATTTATATTTATTGACTAAACTTTGGAAATCCGGGTGCGTATAGTGAGTTCCTTGATCGGAGTGAATAAAGGCACCTTTAACCAACTTAATCTTTCTATTCTTCTTTAATTTCTTAAGGGTATCGGTAGCGATATCCATGGTAATCCGGTCTGAGACATGATAAGCCAGAATCTCATTAGTGGAGGCATCTTTAATCGTTGATAAATATGCCTTTTGGCCATTCCCGTAAAATAGATATGTGATGTCTGTAAGCAATACTTTATAAGGGATATCCTGTTTAAATTCTCGATTTAAAAGGTTCGGAAGGACTCTGTGTTCCTGGGTAGCTTTCATCATACGCTTGTATGGATTGACTTTTCGGAATGGGCATATGATGTTGTATTTCCTCATGATTCTTCGAATTCTTTTTAGGTTATAGACAATATTGAACTGGCCTGCCAAAGTCATCTTGATTTGACGGGCCCCTTTTTTGCGGTTTTTGAATCTAAATGCTTTCAATATAATATCCCGAAGGGCTTCATCCTTCTTCTTTTTTAGCTTCCTTTGTTCAGTAGTCTTTTCGGAGTAATAGTTATAATAACCGGAGCGTGAAACCCCAGCGGACTTGCACAAATAGGTGACCATGTTTTTCAGGTTGTACTTTTCAATTACAAAGCGGATCAGGATAAACTTTTGTTCGGCTGATATCGTTATTTCTTCCTCATCCCCCTTTCGGCAAATTTGATCTTTTTTAGAAGTTCAATCTCGGCTTTTAATAAGTTGTTTTCTGCCTCCAGCCTCGCATATTTCTCATCAGGGGTAAGCTCCCTTAAGCGAGGCCTTCCTGAGTTGCCACTTCGATTATCTTGGAGGCCATCGATGCCGTTTTTACGATAGGCCGCACGCCACCTGTCTCTGGCGGAGCGCACACGATCAATCCCAATAATCTCGGTGTCAAATCCGCATCCTTCGAATATCTCTCTGGCGAGCTTTCCGTTATCAGTCTGAGTAATAAAAATCTGTTTAAACTCCTCAGTATAGGTAATTCCTCTCGTACTAACTGATTTTACATAAGGATTAGTTGACAATGTCTCTATTTCTTTCGCCGTAAATAGCTTCTTGGCCATTTTTTCGTTCTCCTCTGCCCGCATTTATTTCATTGTAATAAAAAACCCTGTAGGGCAGCCACTTTTTTAAGTGTCTACTCTACAGGGTACAGTTTATTGTACGTCAACCGTTTTTTATTCTATCTGGGAACCAGTATTACCTTTCCTGTGCTCTTCCTGCTTTCGATCCATTCATGAGCCTCTTGCGCTTCCGATAACGGTATTCTTTTACCGATTACCATCTTCAGCCGTTCCTCAGCCAGAAATCGAAGCACTCGTTCAGCAGTATCCTGCAACAATTCAGGTCGACGATTGCGCGTCGTCCCCAAGCTAAAACCCAATACTGCGCGGCAACTGGCATGTAAATCCTTCGTTTGGAAATTGGCTGGCCTCCCGCCTGCATTTCCGAAGTTCACCATCCGCCCGTACATAGCCAGACATTCCATGCTTTTTTCTCCGGTCTCACCAGCAATTGAATCCAGAATGAGATCGGCTCCCCTGCCCTCTGTCATCTCTTGAACAAGTTCAACGAAATTTTCTTTCTCATAAT